>NZ_JACZDT010000007.1:0-116630 GCF_015903855.1 Fictibacillus sp. 18YEL24 | reverse complement strand
GCCTTGATACCTATCGGATAGAACAAATGACGAAAGAGAAAACTATCCTTAATTAAAGTTTTTTGGAGGATTTTATGAAAAAGACACTATGTATTATGCTTATTCTTTGTCTTGTATCTCCTTTAGGCGTTCAAAAGGTTGCTGCAGAAAGTGATTTTGAACTTTCAAAGTCTGAAATCAATATTTTAAGTATTCCAAACGTATTGAGGTATGATTTTCTTATCACTAATAACACTCCATCCAAAGGTTTAAAACATCCAGAATTTCGTGGACATTACTATCCTCAGCCTTCAATGGAGATTGCAGTTATTCCGGGAAAAAAACTTTCTTCAGTAATGAGCAGATTCCCGAGATCTTCAACGTTTAAGTTGAATCCAGTTGGCGGATCTTCTCAAGGTGATCTAAGGACGCAAAAAAAGGTGTTATTTAGTGTAGAATACAAGATTAAAAAGAATGCTGACTTAAAAAAAGTAAGAGAATATGCTACGGATAGTACGGTCATTATTTTCGATGGTCTTAAAGAAGTTGCTGAATTTCCACTAAATAGGTAGAATCCTTCTGTATCAGCTCTGTTTTTGTGAGTATAAGGAGTGGATAGAATGACTACTAGAAAATTGGTTGTTTGGAAACCTAAAGATGGACTAGAAGGGCCATTACACTATGTTGAAGTTAGGTTTGCAGATGGATTGCAGCTAATATTTGAAGATGAATCTAACACAGAAATTAAAATCATTTATAACCAAAATATCAATAGTAAATTTGTTTTGGCATTTGGATTTACAGATGACTTAAAAAGAGGTGACTTAGCTAAGATTGCTCTTGAAGCGCGAATAGAGTATTTCGATACTATTAAGGACAAACCATGGTATTTCTATAAAATGATTAATTCTGATTTCATCCAGTGGTTTGATCAATTACCGGGTCCCGGTTCCAATGAAATATCTAACATTCAACATTTTATATTTATGAGCTCTGAAGAAACCTTTGAAGTGATAGGTGAATACGAACCTATTGTACAAATTAGTAAAAAAAATAGTGTATAAACCCAATAAAGAGCTTCATTTTCATAATGAAGGCTCTTTATTGGGCATCAGCCTTTGGGCTGGCTATTGGTTTTAATCCAGGCTGTGATCTCTTCAAAAGAATATATACAGTTAACAACATCAACCGTTAAGTCTTCATCTGATTTTTGAGGAGCAGTTAAACGATATGTATCTTAGAAACTGAACCATAGAAACAAACGCTGGTTTCAGTTGATGACGAGCGACATTCATTCTCTATCCTTTAATTCTTTAATTGTTTCATCGTACTCGTTCAAGGTACTTTTAAGCACATCAAAGAAATCAAGGCTTAACCCTTCGGATAGAGAAACCTTCCTTCTGCTATCTCTACGTAATCTTTATCACATTGCCTTCTACTTCTACAGCTAACAAATCACCTTGTATAGCTCCAATCTTCCTTAAAGCTTCTGTCATGTTGATCCCTAAGCTATTTCCTACCTTCGTCACTTTACGTTCCATTTCTTTCACCTACCCATTTTTGGATTTCTTCCTTAATATGTTATGTCCATAATGTAAGATGGTTGAACTAACTATACAGTATATACGTGAAATACATGTAAAGTGCATACCAAAACCAAGGGTTTACAAACCCTTGGTTTTGGTATGCAGTACATTGCTTTCAGCAAATGTATGTATATTTTTCAATTGCTGTATATTTAAACTATAAATAGTAGCAGTATTTGTTGAATCCTATTTTTCCATCTATCCCTTTTATATTGTCAATGTTTTGTAAAGTTCATGATGTATCGTACTTCTACGATTAAATGGTAAAAACTCTTTAACACTAACAATGATAACAACATATATGTCATTGTTAACATATATGAAATAATAGTGGTGAAGGATAATTCTATACTTGGTTAATACTTTTTTCTTTTAACCAATTCAGCATCTTTTCATCGTTATTTTTATTCTGACGCTTGTTTTCCCCTCGTATATAGCGCGAGAGGGTGGTGTGTGCGATTCCAATTTCACTTGCCGTCTGACGAATACTGACCTTTAATGAATCAATCATGTTCTTCATTGCTTCAGGTGTTAATGTAATATCTTGAGTCTTGGTGAACGGAGTAGCTTGTTCATTAGAATCATTCTTAGAGATTTTAAAGCTTTCAACTGTAGAGGCTGTCTCTTTTTGGGCACCTTCCCATGGGGTCCCGTATGGTAAGTTCAATGTTTGTTCCTCACTCATCTTCTGTATGCGTGCAATGATTCTTTCATCGTAACCAGCATTTGAAGAGGAAAGGAGATTCTTTTGATTCTCTTTGACGACTGAATCATTTGGAAGAATGATCACGTTAATCTTAGACCAATAGTTAGTAACCCATCCTTTTTTTCCAATGATTTCTTCATCAATTTCTTCTGTATAATGCCAACTTTTAATCACATCGTCTTTTTGGAGTTCATCGAGTACATTCTCAAACTTATCTCTAATTTGAACGCCGTTGTAACGAGAAGAGATGTCCATAACCTTTAAAATGGTAGAAACTTTAAAGGGCTGCTGGAGAGAACGTCGCATCGTTCGAATCTTCCACTGCAGGTTCAAATACCGAGCTAATCTTTTTTGCTCTCTTTGGGTATAGTGACTGTATTGAAAAATCTTTAAATCAAGAATTCCGATTGAACGATTCGGTCCCTCTAAATACGGTGTCAGGATTGAAGTTGGCTTTACCTGTACCGCATAAATACCTTTGGCTTCGCCCGTTTTCTTGTCATACGCCACTCGTATCTTGCCGATCTCGAACATACGTTGAAAGTCTTTGAACTTATAAAGTTCATTATCTTCCATTTCTTCAGCATTAATGACTTTAATTTTCTGATCACCAAGAGATACCCAAATAGAAGAAAGAGCAGCAACTCGCTTCATAATATTGAAACGGTCTTCCTCGCGAAAGTCGAGTTCGCGACCATTAGAGGTACGTTTTTTTAAGTTTCTAAGACGTAAGGCATCATTACTATGAAACTCTATGTATCCTTCATTGTCTTTCTGGGAAACCATCCAAAGGTATGTAATCAGATCAAAGAGGTCGGCTGTCATCTCATCTAGAGAACTAAGCGTAGATTCGATGAGTTCGAGCCACATTTCTTGCTGATCAGCTGCTAATTGAGGAACGCTTGCATTGTTTGGTCGCAGCTCGGCCATTCCTCTAACTTTTCCTTTGTTATCGATGATCTCCGTTGCAAGGTATCCTGCGTCACCTGGTTTATATTCTTTTTTCTTTGTTACAATATCACGCATCAAGTGAAAGTCCATATCCATGCTGGAATAGATGTAATCCCGGTCTAAGGCTTCCTCTATTTTTTCTTCATTTATGCTGCGTTTAATCTCAATATTCGGAAATTCTTGCTGAAAATTTCCGGTCAATAATATTTTTATCGTATCTTTGTAACGTTCGACAGCATCCCGTACCATGTGTTTTGTAATATGCTTGCCAAAATATAGAGTCTGAGTAAACAAGAAAAATAGTGCACGGAAACTGGAGCACATCATCTCACAGGGGACTTGGTTCTTAATCTCTTCGTCTGTCATAAGGTACGCATCTTTGTACCATTGTTCCAAAACGTACGGACGATCCTCAAATAAGTGTTTGGTTTCTTCAAAGATTACAATTTTTAGATATTTATAGTTTAGTATCAATCGATCAGGCATATCCTCATATTTCATATAAGACACCCTCTCTGTATTAGTTGTTAAAGAGGAGAAAGATTTTCGTTAAATGCACCACTCAAGTTATTATAGCAACATTTGCACCACTCATAGTTAGAAAATGCACCAAATACTTTACTTTTAACATAAAATTTGCACCAAAAACAGAAGTTTGAGCGAAACCTGTGTACTATTAATGCACCAATATCAGGCTTATCTGTTGTTATCTTTAATACGTGATTGTCGAACATACTCAATGATTGCAAAGATAATCTGCTCTTCAATGTCTTCAAAATTTCGATCCAGCAAGAGGCGTTGCTGCTCGAATCAAAACGCTTCGAGTAAATAAGAAACGCGAGGTTTCTTGTAGGCACGGCTATTTGCGACACATCTTTTCCAAACGACATGTTCCAGTTCTTTTGGATAACGGCGATGGAGGATACAATCACGTATGCGTGATCTCTTTATTTCAACATAGCCTTCCCATATATTTTTGTTTACTATCTCAATCCACATAAAAGCACGTGCCTTTTCTTCAATCTCTTTTGCAACATCTGTTGTATAAGACTCCTTTGATTCTCTTACCCCCCTATTGTATGAATGTTTGGAAGTCGTTTTTTTATAAAATCATCCAAGTTTTCTTTTGGAATTAACCAACCTTCTTTTCGATAAGAAGGAGCGATGCCTTGAATGATTCCTTGCCTCAACCAGCGACGTACGCTTTCTTTATGTGTTGTAATTTTATATTCTTTTAATTTCTCAAATGCTCCATCGACAGTGTACATAGTCACAGATAACCACCCCTTAATGCAACAATTGTTTTATTAAATTAGTGACATAATTAAATGGAATAATTTAAAAGGTGGTGTAAAATGTATTATCTTTAAAGCATAGGGGAGGGGCGAGTTTGCTTTACGCTTATGTAAAAAATGTAAAAGATGAAACGGGTTTAGAATATGGCGACATGATTCAAAAAGATGATGAAACGTATATAGTTATTAAATTTATCGATGTTTTGATTAAGCAAATTGAAAGAAAATACAGCTATTATTGCCTCTCTTGCAACAAACAAGTTTATTTTAGGCATTATACAAGTATACATGAGCATTTTTACCATCGAGATAGTCCAGATTACAAGATTCCAGAGAGTATTGAACACCTTTTAGTTAAAATGGAAATCTATAAGTATTTAAAATTAGCAGGCTATGAAGCAAAACTTGAAACCCCTTTTCATCGATATGGTTTATCTGTAAGAGCTGATGTATTTGCTAAATCCGGTATCAATCAGTTAGTTGTTGAGGTACAAGCTTCAAGTAGTAATCGCATAGATACCATAAAAAAAGAAATACCATCTATGCTGCTTCTGGAATACCTACGGCTTGGATAATTGTTTTGGATTCATTTTTAAAAAAATATTTCAGGGACCTATACGAATGAATTAATCAAGCAAGAAGATGGCAGCTATTTAATAGGAAAAATTGACTTACCTTACAACAAACAAGAAGTTATTCAAGTAATCGGCCAAACCCCTAAAGCCTTCGACTTCCTGATGGAGCAATACCATTATGTCATTGCCATTAATAAAGATGGCAAATTCTATTTAATAAGAAAAGATAGTAATGGAACGGTTTATAACATCACTCGAATACCCACTCATGATCTTGTCAAATCCTTAATAGCTACACCTTTAATAGAAATGGACTATGAAGATCCCAAAATTAATTTTTCCCCTAATCAAGAGAAATCAAAGATATTTAAGGGAGAGATGGGATTTGATTTTACTCATTCAGTATCAAGTTTTTCAGAGAGTATACATATTGATTTTCAAAGAGGTTTATTAGATGAATTGGAGCGCCTAAAAAAGGAAATCCCTTTTGATACGGTAGCTCTTATTACTAAAATAAATAAACATAGAGAAAATATAAAACAGCAAATAATCTTAAAAGCTTAAGCAATGGAGAGAGAGTTATTAAATGAACGTCGTTATAAACCAAAGATAGACAAATGGAAACAAAAAGAGGATCTACGATTAAATAAGATAAGTTCAGTCGTTACAAAAATAAAAGAGGATTTTGAAAAAAGACTTATTGAACAATTGAGGTTCATAGAAAATCGGCATTATACAGCGTTGTATGAACTTAAACTATTGAAGATAGAAGACCAGTGGAGGGAGGAACAGTTAACTTCAGAAAGGCAATTAGACCATTTAAAAGAACTTTATCTGCATTTAATAGATAAAGAAGAAATACGAAAAAATTTTAATGATAATAACCCTTATTCCACTGTAGAAGAAAACGAACGAATTAAACAGTCGGCTTTGAAAAGAATACTGTTATTCATGCTTCTATGGCAGCTCGTTTCTCTCTTTTCCTTAATGATTTTTCTTTATACTTTGATTATCGTCTAAGGAAACTTGGTTTCTTATTTGCGATTGTGCTGCAGACTCACTTTCTTCTCCATACTTCAAGTTCAAACATACAGTGGAAGGACTTAAAAACTTTTATGAGTTCTATAGGGAAGTGGAGAAGGAATGTAACCATTCCCCAACAGTGGTTTTAGAGTCTACAGGATATTACCATGAACCGGTGGTTCAATTTTTAGAAAGAAAAGATATCATTTATTTTCTAGTAAATCCAATCGTGTCTCACGGATCTAAAAATACAGGGATGAGGAAAGTTAAAACAGATGCCATGGATGCCGCAAACCTGTGTGAATTATATTATAAGGAAGACCTAATTCCTTATCAGAGAAAAAGCATCAGGATACTGAATTTGCGTCATTTAACGAGGCAGCACGATGCTTTAACCGAGTCCTATGTAGAAGTAAAGTTGAAATTTCAAATCGTACTTGATCAGCTATTTCCGGAATATAAAAAAGTGTTTGGACACATATACTCTAGAGTTTCGTTGAAACTTCTCGTAGAATTTCCTACTCCTGAAAAGGTGTTGTTTGTAGATAGAGAGGTATTGGCTCAGAAGATTAAAGAGAACTGTCAAACAAGGTCTTATGCATGGGCTGTAAAGAAGGCTCATGAATTAGTTAAGGCAGTTTCACAAGATCCATTTTCAACAAACACTCTATCAAAACCATATTATGAGTTTACACATGTATGTGAAACTATTACTAGAATACCAAGATCATCTATCTACATTAAAAGATGAGATAGATGCTCAGGCACAAGAACTAGATGAATATGGTTTTATTCAAAGTATACCGGGAATTGGAGACTTTAGAAGGACTTCCTGTGTTATATAGGAAGTCCTTCTTCTTTTCCTTTAAAGATGCATTGAGATTTCCCCACCTGTGGGTTTGTCACCAAATGGTTTGCTGTATTCTGTAAAAACCAATTGAAGCCCTGAAACATCGTCAGGTAATGCAGGCGATACAGTAAAAATGAACACAAATTGTCCTGTGGAACCACTTCCAGCTTCCCAACGACAATCATATTGATCTCCTATAAACAATTCAAAAAAAGGATGTTGATGGCGGTCATGTGATGAATCCTTCGTAGAATCCCAATCCATGTTAAGATGAATCGTGCTTGCGTTCTTGTACTGCCGAATAAACGTAACTGTATATATACATTCACCCTTTTCAACGGATTTCAAGACAGGGATATGCTTTTTAAAACCATTTGGTTCAATGCGTGGTCTAAAAACTTCGTCATTTCTTAATGTGCCGAACAACGAATGTAATAAATCCTCATACAGTCCATACGTTTTTGCCCAATTGGATAGTTTCTTTTGCGGTGGAAAACCTGGATGATTGTTGGAAACGTCCTTGCGTTGTCTGATTAAGGCACAAATCTGTTCATCAATTGGAAGAACGCCTTCATCATAATGATCCGTTGGTCGTTCAAATGGCATTCGTTTCAACATTTTTCACCTCGTATAGATTATTGGTAAAAGGAATCATCTTGTTTATTTCGATTTTAACAAATAATGGAACAATTAGATAGGTGTGATGAAATTATTTCCAGTTTAACATCATATCTAATTCAACATCATATAAATATCTAGTTGTAAAAAGGGAGTCTTAAACAAATGAAGTTTATTCAGATTTCTGCTTGTTTTTTCTTTATAATGCTGTACGTTTCAACAAGTCGAGTAGCTGCCTATTCAAACGAAGACTTTCAGCACGAAATTAGAAAGTTGGGTTATAAAGAAGTGCAACAAGCTTTAGCGGAGAGCAAAGCACATTATCAACGTGATGTTCAGCTCCCTTTACAGATACCTTCCTTAGCATTTAGTCACAGCTTCGGACGATTTAATAATCTTGAGGGTGAACTAAATGATAGTCTAGACGTTGAATACGTCAATAAAGATTTTCCACAGAATCATTATAAAATGGACATTAGGCCGTTGAAGTACAAATTATCTGTTCCAAAAGAAACGATCGACAAGACGATTGTTCTTGAGAATGGAAAAACTGCCCAAATTCTTAATTCGAAGATCATCAGTGGTTTTTATATTTTGATATTTGAACATCGAGGGTGGCAGTATATGTTGAGTATGGATAAAGAAAATGCAAACCAATTAACCGTATCTCCACTAATCGATATTGCCAATTCGATGAAATAACCTAACTAAAAAACCAACCAGCATTTGAACTGCACCCCAATTGTTAGACACTATTAACAATTGGAGGTGCAGTTATTTTATGACTTCTTTCGAGGCAAAATTACAGGGTGTTCTTGCTTATTTGGAGGGGAAGGCATCGTTCCAAGAAATCGCAAAACAGTTAAATATTAGTTCCACCTCTCTGAAAAACTGGGTAAACCACTATAGGGAAAACGCAGAACAAGGACTCCTCTCCTCCTATACAAAATATGATATTCAATTTAAAATGGACGTACTCAATTACATGAACGACACTGGAGCGTCCCTTATGCAAACGGCAGCTGTATTTAAGATTCCTTCTCATCGGACTATCCTCTCATGGAAAAGGAAGATGGAGGAGGATGGCCTGGACGCTTTGAAACCAAAGAAAAAGGGGCGCGTCCATCTATGAAAAAGAAACCTCAGGAACCAAAGAAGCCAGCACCATCTGAAGTGTCTGAACAGGCATTACAGGCTGAGAATGAACGACTGCGTGCGGAGAATGCCTACTTAAAAAAGTTACATGCCTTAATTCAAGAAAGAGAAAAATCACCGAACAAGACAAAGCGCAAATAATTTACGAGTTAAGGCAAAAGCATATAGTGAGGGATTTAATAAGAGCAGCTGAAATGCCGCGCAGCACGTATTACTACTGGGTTAAACAAATGAACCGACCAGATAAATACAAGGAAATCAAAAAGCTCATTGCGGAAATCTACCACGAGCATAAAGGGCGTTATGGGTATCGCCGCATCACTCTTGTACTGCGCAACAGAGGCATCCGTATCAATCACAAGACGGTCCGCGGCCTCATGGGGAAGCTTGGATTGAAAAGCCTCGTCCGGTTGAAGAAGTACAAGTCTTACCGCGGACAGGCAGGCAGTATTGCTTCGGATAAAATCCAAAGCGATTTCTATGCCTCCAAGCCCCATGAGAAGTTGGCAACGGATCTGACGGAAATCCACTTGCATGGAGAAAAGTTATATTTTTCTCCTGTCATTGATTTATACAATGGTGAAGTCATTGCCTATAACATGGAACGTCGTCCTGTTTATCCTCTGGTTTCTAAAATGCTGGATCAAGTCTTCGAACGCTTGAACGAAGGACTCCCTAATACTCCATTCTGACCAGGGGTGGCATTATCAGATGAAGCAATATCAACACGCACTTAAAAAGAACGGAATCACCCAAAGCATGTACCGCAAGGGGAACTGCCTCGATAACGCAGCCATGGAAAGCTTTTTTGGTGTAGTGAAATCAGAATTGCTTTATTTAAACGAGTTTGAGAGCATGGAACATTTTAAGCGTGAACTGGAGGATTACATCCACTACTATAATCACAAACGGATTAAGGCAAATTAAAAGGCATGAGCCCGATTAAATTCCGAGCGCATACCTCTAAGGTAGCCTAAAATCCTAATGTCTAACTTTCTGGGTTCAGATCACATTCTGGTTGGTTTTTAACAATGCAGAGCAACGATACACACCATATTTATTGTTCTTTGACCCTGCACGATCATAACTCATGTCAGAGCCACAGCTACCACATTTTAAGATTCCGCTCAATAAATGCGTACTTCTTTGAGCTCGAGAAGGTAAAGCCTATACTTAAAAAAACAATAGATGCATTTTCATCCCAGTAGCGTACTCATCATAACGAACATCATAGGGAGTGTTATGCATGAATATCAAAGTTCAATTAAAGGATGACCTAACAAGGTATCATTCATTGCTTACACCAGGTGTGGTCGGTTACACGACGGATCGAAACCCAATCAACGATTGTTTTGTTTATGTCCAGTTTCATTCCATTCGAACGCCACAGAACATCCTTTGGAAGTCGCTTACCATCATCGACGAAGAATATCTGGAAGAGAAGCGAAAAAAACGGGAGAGGATGATCGAAAGTTTAAAAGAGAACAGCAACGTGGAACTGCATTGGCACCACAATGGTTCTTTTAAAAAACTCAGTTATCAGTACAGAAATAAAAAAAATAAAAGACATTTTTTCTGCAATTGTTTTTTCGACCTTTCCGCTGAACTCTATGCCAAAATGAGAAAAGCAGGTATTAAGGTTCGAGAGTTCGGCGTGCCTCAAGATGCAGTAGCTTATTGATTCAACCGCGATTATTATAACGACATCCTTAAAAGGCGGGAAGAACGCTGGAAGGCAATTGTTTCAACTGGTGAGGCCGTTGTAGAATGGAATCGAAACGGTGGCTATGAACGGGTCGAACTTACGTATACCTTGAAAGATGAACAAAAAACAGAGACTTTTTTAAAGCGAGAAAAAGGAATGGAGCTGCTTCTTGAATTGCAAAAAGATAACGTGTCCATCTATCACATCGGAGATCCTCAATATCGCAATAAAAGAATGTTAGGACTTTAAAAAGACCAGCCTTATGCTAACGGGTTCTCTTTTGGAGGAGTAAAACGTAATTCACAAGCCTTTTAGCTGGTGAAATAGCACTATAATTGGATATGTAATAACGTTAAAACGACCAGGTTTTTGTCTGGTCGTTTTCTTATGCCCTTATTCAATTAAAGCACTCGTTAGTTTAAGTACATTTTATCACAAGCGATTAAAACTCTGGTTACAACTCTTTACTTGTCCATTCCCAATATATTTCTCCATTCACTCTTATCATCCGATCCAGCCAAGTGGGAAAATCGCAAAGTAAATCGTATACAGGAATACCCAGTAGAATTAAATGATTCTTATCTGTTGAAAGATCGATGTAAAGTCCGCCTATATCCTGAAAGTAACCAATTGGGAACCAATCGTCTTTATACTTCATTGGTACATATTCACCCGTTTTTACCTTTTCTAATATTCCTAACGATTCTTCTAATGAATGTATACCAAATAAGGTGCCGTATTCCCAAGAAAAGAATTTCGTTCCATTGTGCAGCCGAAGATAATTTTTATAGTCTTCAGGTAAGCTTTCATACGTGCTCAAAACATCTTCATCAATAGGTGGATTAAATGTAAAACTCATATCGAAAAGATGCCCGCCACTTGATTGTATGGTTAGCGAGTTTCTATCGCCCAGCCTATTTTTTAATCCATTCAGGACATTTGGAATACTCGGCTTTGTCAAATTCATCCCTCCAATTGTGTAAATAATTTAACTAAACTGCACGTTTTGTGTAATAAGGTCAGCACTTTTCAAACCTATTTTCATATTCGATTTAACTCTCTTTTAATCCTTTTTCGCTAAAAATGGTAGGTCAATTGACAAGTGAATTCGCATACCAATTCACAGCGTGACGACAGTTATTGTCATCTGGCTAAAACGTGTGTGAATTGGGTAATTAAGCTAATAAAAGTGGTGTTTTTTCACCAAACCCTTATATACTAAGAAAAAATCGCAACAAATAACGCTGCGATTTATAGTGCTAATTACTATGCGATTTGGCTTGTTTTTTCTCGTTTTCTCCCTCAAAAGAGAACCCGTTAGTATAGATCCTCGTCTCTTTTTTTTCATGATTTCATTTTGAGATATTCTTTCGAAAAAAATTGACCCTTTTTCCACATTCTGTCGTCTATTATAAGAATAGGTAGGTGAGAATAATTGGAAATGGAAAAACGGTTACCGAACCATGATGGGTCTCTCAGTAGGGATGAGCTTTTAATCTGGCTCATGGATGAATACGGAAAGCGATTAGTCAGACTCGCATTTATGTATGTCAAGAATGAACAACTGGCTGAAGATATCGTTCAGGATGTTTTTGAAAAATGTTATAAAAACCTTGATCGTTTTCAAAAAAAGTCTTCGTATAAGACCTGGCTTTATCAAATTACTGTGAATAGTTGTAAAGATAAGTTAAAAAGTTGGTCGTACCGCAATATGATCTTCATGGATTTCTTTAGCTTTCAAGCAGAATCTAAAGAGCGTTCTCTGGAAGAAAAAGTCAAGACCTTGTTGATGAGGTATCAATTCTATATTCTGATCAGGAAAAGCCGTACATTATGGTATTTGACGAAGAAAATAAAACGTATTTCTTTACGTTCGAAGGGAATACAGACCATTTATTGTGTTTATTGAAATTTAATCCTCAGGTCAAACATGAATATTTTAAATAGGTTTGTGTTACGTCAACCTTAAGATATTTTTAGATTACCAGTTTTTTTTAACTAATTTCCAGTGATGAAGGTCTCAATGCATGATAAATCTCTACATCGTAACCGTCTGCGTTAAAAAATTCATCGCTTCGGAATAAAAAGAAGCATGAGAACATCTTCTAGTAATAGGAGGTGGTTCTTAGATGAAAGCAGAGAAAATGACGTTGATCAAAGGTGATCAACGTTCTTTTTATGAACTAGAAAGAAGCTCAATCTGTTTATTTCTTTCCTTTGAGCGAACACCCACAGCATAAGTGAAATACTGCTCATTACAAAAAATGCTATTGGCAACAAGAAAAACCAGTCAGGATGATAGTGATGGACGATGGTGTAGTGGCCAATACTAAATATTTCCGTTACATAAAAAAACTCAGTGATGAGGTTTCTTTTTTGTGTTACTCAATCATTTTCTTTAAAGAAGTAAATGGATTCTGAAGTGTGATATTTCTCGTTTATCGCACTTACCATTCCTTTAATTTCAGCCAAGTCTCCGTCAGAAGGTTGGCTCACTTCAAGGCGTTCGAGGAAATGATTCCTATCGAATTGGTATTTATCACTCATTGAATCAGCAACACGCAAGCTTATTAAACCTGTAACTAAGAAAATTAAGAAGCACCAAAACAATTTTGTTTTCAAATTGCATCTCCTCTTTTCATCGTTTTTTCTATTTCGTAATTCTCTTTGAACACACTCATTTCCTTCTGTTGCCTATACACGATAATTATGTAAGAACATTGGACTAGTTCTCGTTTCTTTTTCATATAGTAGAGTAAAAAATCGTAACCAGTTGTTAGGGGGAATCAATATGCTTCATCGGTTACATTGGATACTTCTTACAATTGCTTTTCTGTTTACTCTTGTTATTTATTTGTGGAGCTATACACCTGTCGAATTTGCTCCTATTTATATGAATATAGATGGTACGGAATAGACATTGGGACATCAATACAACGTTTTTGAAGCATTACATCTCTTGCAGAAGCATTATGTAACAAACGCTTCTGTATAGATGGTGACTCGTTGGATAAGAGAAGGTAAGTTACGAGGGACCAGAACAGAAAACCGTAAAAATGGTTATCTCATCGAAGAAGATGACCTTTACGAGTTTATTGAAGAACGAAAACCTGGCATGACACTTCATATAGAATGGCATGACACTTCATATAGAAAATGAACAAGAGAAGGTTGAGAATACGATCTTACCCCATAGAATACGTTCTCAACCAACAACACCACAAAATAACATGATGGAACGATTGGAAAAACATGATCAAGATATCCAGCTGATATTGGAGAAGTTAGAAATACTTTCAAATGATAAGGATTTCTGTCCCCTATCAGCTCCACAGAACATCGATATTGAGGCAAGACAGAATCAACTTGAAGAACGATTGCAAATCCTCTCGAAAGGGGTGGGGCATCTAGAAGAAGAGGTCAATAAAAAGCTAGATCTTTTAATTAGTAACATGGTAAAAACAGAAAACACTTCATCAGATGCTCTAACGGATTCTCCTTATAAAGAAGACATAGAAGATGGGAAAGATCGTTGTACATGGGAAGAGTTTAATAAATGGTTCAACGACATATTCCTGAAGAATTAGATGCTATTAGTCCCTACGTTACAGATGGGATTACTCACTATTACGCCACTCTATTTGAAAACGACAAGGTCAAAAAGGAGCACCTTACACCATCAAGTTGGATCAAATGCCCGTTTGACGAAGGAAGAAAGAAGAAAAAAAGTTTACACGACTTTGTTAAGATGTCTTTTCCAATGTTTCTTTTAAACTATGTGAAAGAACGTTCCCAATCCCAGAAAGATCCAAAGAATGATGATAGCGAACCCACACAATTAGAATATTCATTTTCTAAAAAAGACAAATAAAACGACCAGTCGCTGCTGGTCGTTTTTGTTTGTCTGATATTCGGCAATCGCACCCATTTGTTGAAGAAGAATTAATAAGCAGGAAGAACTCCTGTTTTCATAGAATATTACCAAATATTGAAAAACAAAAGGAAGAGGGATGAATTTGAAAATCAAACTGTTTTACTTCTTTTTATTTTTTTCAGTTTTGGGTCTTATAAGCTTAGAAGTAGCTGGTTCAATTAAATTTCAATATAGTGAAGCAAGGGATAATTTTATTGCACAGCTAGAGATAAGCAAATTTTCTAATGAAGATATTGCTGGGATTGAGGCTTCCATTCAAGATATAAACGAGAAATACCACACTGTTGAATCAATTAGTTTTTCAAAGTATGGAGAAACTAATGCACAAATACAGAATCATCGGAACATTTTAAATGAAGCCTTTACTGTAACTGAAAAATTTGAAATTAGTGATTATACAATTATTCATAGTTATAATCCTGATTGGTATTTCTTGTTCCCAATGGTATTCCTAAGTATAAGCGGAATATTACTTATTGTTTGGTTATCCATTCAGGGGAAAAAGTTATATAAGATGAGCTATTTCTTACTTTCAAATCATTGATAATTAGAATAAAGGTTTTAAATTCCATTTAACCAAAAGTTAGGGGAGTTTAAAACCTTTTTTACTTATTCATCCATCCTGCACGTTTGTTTAATAAGGAAGATCATTACTTTATCAGATAATTTTTAAAAATCTTATGCGGTTGAAGCTCTACTTTTTCATCAGGTACATAACATTCTCTATCATGATATGGCATTTCTAACTCTTCCCATTTAAAATCATCTTCAACGCATTCTATAAATAAATCATATCCTTCACCATCAGAAGGCATTAAGCCTAATCGTGTTTCTTCATACTTTAATGCAACATCCGCCTCTTTCAGTTTCCAATAAAGCTGTTCGATCGGCAGTAAGATAAGCGTTGCTATGCCACATTTGTTGACCGAAAATATGGCTTAATGGCATAGGCTCATCCTCCTCATAAAAACTATTGTTATATACATGAGTTAACTGTTCAAATACCTCTTCAGGACGATCTAAATCTAAAAACGTCCATTCCACTTTTCCAGTACCTTTGTCCGCCGCCCCAAAACTGTGAAATAAAGTTATCATATAATTCATTATTTTCCACAAACAAGTATCTTTCCAACTCATCTTCTATATTCTCAAAATAATAATTGTAAAGTAGTTTATCATCCCTTTTATAAATAAGTTGATATAGATTATTTACTACTTTTTCACTTTTCAATGATTCAAATTTATATTTCTTTGCCTTTTTAGGCTTTAATACTCCATTTACAAACGGTGTCACTGGAATATAAATAGCGCTAAATAACTTTACATTAGCCATTTTTTAATCACCTCTAAATTCTGCTTATGCCTTCACTTTATTAGGAGCGATTGCAGATATTAAAATCAGCATTGTTATTAAATATTACTTTTTCTAAGAATGTGTTGCCAATTAGGTGGCAATTCATGTGTCTCTAAATGATTAAATTGAATTAGTTTTGCTTGTTGTCCAAATCCTTCACCCGACCCGATTTTAAACGTAAGCCTATCCTTTCCAACAGAAATATGTGGTCCTACAACTGGCGTGACTTCAAGAGTTACTATAAAAAGAAATGACCTTCCTTCAAGCACCCTTTTTGCACTAATGATACCTACATCATACGGATATACAATAGGCGTTATATTGATGATTTTTGAGTAATATTCCTTGATTGGTTGATCAATATATGGTGAAAGCAGCGTAATAAATAGATCTTGATAAAGTTCTTCTCTAGAACCTTCAAGAGGCTTTGGAACAGCTTCTGCAAGTGTGTATATACTAATGGTTATTACAATGAATATAGGTACAAATAAAATCAAAATTTTTCTCATTCATTCAGCTCCTTCGAGGGTCATTATGTAATCTCTATTAAGCAAAGCCTTTACTGATTACGTAATGAAGGGAAGAACAGTGCATTGGAAGTGTCTCTAAAATCACATCAAAAAGCACGCTGCTTGCGTGCTTTTTATAACCATTATGCTTATTTCTTAATTAGAACTAGCTGAGATTAGTTTTTCAATTTCAGCATCATAAACGGCGGTTTTCATTTTAGTACCATCTTCAGAAACCGTTATAAATACATAGACCTGTCTAGTTGGAGAATAGCCGTCTCCATCTGATCTTGTTTTTCCGTATTTATCAGCTTTTGACATTACATTATTGATATCTTTATAATACGTTTTCTCACGGATGTTAAGTTTAGCATTTTCAAATTCAGCATATTGCTTTTTATCAAGCGATTCATAAAATGTATTAACATCCGCAAATTTAATCTCTGAGTTATCAGGATATTTGCTCCACGGTACAGAAAGACCAACATTAACATCGTGTTTATAATCTAATAATTCAAAGGAAACGTCTCTCAAATTTTTCATGAAATTTTTATCATTATTATAATGGTTAGAAAACTTTAAGGCCAGATTATCGTATTTCTTTTGTGATTTTTCTCCTACTGCAATTACTGCTTTCAACTCAAACCATGATTTAGGTTCTTTAATCTTAGCAACATGCTTGACCTCGCTCACCTTAACAAATTTCCATGGCTTTCTCATACCATACTCTGTTTGAACTATTTCTTCTACTTTGGGTTCGATAAAACTTAAAAGCATTTGTTCGGATGTAGTGAAGAGAATCATTTCTTCTTTATTGACTTTCCTTACTTCTGCATTAGCTTTAGGACTATTTAAATAAGCAGAAATTAACACCATGACTAAAAACATAACCGTTTTTTTCATTATATTCACCTCAAGATTAGAATTTGTAGATTTTGTAAATGTATGTATCCTCAAGTTTAATTTGAGAAAATAATAATTAATAAACACCACTGATGGAGTGCTTTTTAAACACTTATTTAATTATAAGGTACTTCCACATTGCTCTATTGATAATTATCAAATTTTACTGTTAGACAATAAAAAAGGAAATCTTCTATTGTTTCTCGAATCGTGCTCTTAAGGTAAGCTATGTGTTATATATCGTAAGGGTGGAAAAGGAGGGAAACAATAATTGCGACAAGAAATCGGAAAGCGTGTAAAGTTTGTACGTCAGAAAAAAGGATACTCTCAAAAGGAATACGCTGTTGAGTTAGGTCACTCAAAGACGTATATCCGTAATGTTGAAACAGGAACATCAAAGAGTATTTACATTCACATCCTTGAAGAACTTGAAAAAGAGGGATTGTTCTCTTCAGGTTTACCCACCCAATCAGTAAACGAAGAGAATCATTTTCGAATAGATCGAGCACTGCAACAATATAAAGAGTTAGTGTCAAAAAATAAAGATGAGGCAGATTACCTGTTAACGTGTTTTGAAAACGGATTAGATCTTCATTTGTCAAAGAAAAAGAATTATTAGAAAACAAACGAAAACCTAGTGGTTTCCTCAGTCCGACGAGCTTAAAGCTCGTCTTTTATTGCTCGTTCAATTGATCATTCTGTCCGCTTTTTGTTTAGTATATAGTCCCAACTTAATCAAACTGACAGCCAAAAGAGAAAGAACTCCATTGAAAAGTATCGCAAACCAAGCTAACTCTGGCACCTCAAATATAACTGAATACAAATAACCTGCTATCATACATAATAGAACTACAATAATAAAATGAATTTGTTTAATGACCAATGTCATTATTCCGCTAATCAACAGGACCGCTGAACCCATGATAAAGAAATGAATAATGAAAACAAAAAGAAATTCCAATCATGTCCCCTCCCTTTAACCTTTGATAAAATATCATCAGTCTGATAAACACTCTATTCAATTAATCATTGCAACTTTCCTTGGTTCAAATGTACGTGATTTTTCTCTTCAAGCTACTGGTGAAAGGTTTAACATTCACTTCAGTTGGAAAAAATGAGGCTGAGGTGATTACATTGACTGAAAACAATCATAATTTCTTTACTACTCATCATTGGCGGCTTAATCTTCTACATAAAAAGACGCCGAGAATACGATACAGCACTTTTAACAAAGAGAATCGATGACAGCCTGGAATTGAAGAAAACATTGGCAAAGGGACTGACATATCGGTTTAACTTCCCAAGGATTAAGAACGAAGATGGAACCTAAGTTTTTGAAAAAAGTACAGATTTATTCCTCAAGCAAACCCCTTTTGAATGCGAAGATTTTGTTGCTAACATATTCCGAAAAAATATGGAGGAAACGTTTATACAACCAGTAGATCAGGAGATTTTGGAGTGGATTTTGAACACAATCGAGACGACGGGTTGTATTTAGGACAAGAAAAAGTATACAAACATAATGTTGACTACGGAGACAATAGCAATCATTCATTCAAATATCGTTAAGAGTAATGCGACAGGTGGTTATATCATCACAACAAGTGATTTTACAGAAGCAGCTAAAGATTACGCGAAAGAATAAAACATCGAACTAATAAATGGTGTACGATTTGTTGATCTTTAGCTTGATTCACTTGAATCCAAGGTTTTTGAAACAAACGCGGAATACATATAAAAGTCCAAGAGAATATCTCTTGAGTTAATTTGTGGATTCATTTGCAAATAATGAACCAAAACTTAATATGATGAGCCCAAAAAGGAATAGAGCAACAAACGCCACTACGATGTTCAGTAATAAGAGGTGAGAACGAGTATGGTAGATAGAAGTAAAGCGATGATAAGGATGATTTTAAGGATACGGTCTATACCCGATTCTTCTTCTTCCCAAAACGAATAGATCATCTCTTCGCTCACATAACCTAGAATACAAAGAGCAATGAACAAGAAGAGACAAAGAAGTCCCATGTTCCACAGCAAATCAGATGACATCTTCTTGAGCTCGTAAGGCTGATCGAATATTTCTTTAAGGGGTACCGCCAACATTTTGACATAAAACCCAGGGTAAGACATTTTTTCCCATATAAAAACCGATAACCCTCACGTTAAGGATATCAGTTTTAGATATTTTTGATATATTTTGTATTGTCTGGAAGTACCCTTTTCTTCTTGGAAGGAAGATTATATTAACTTAAAATAGTTCTAGTTCCCTTGTATCTACCACTTATTGTATCACGACAAGAGAATTAAACGGTAGCATACTGTGTTTGGCGTACCTTTAAAACTATGAAACTAAACATTATTTTAATTCAGTACTTTTTTCACCGAATGTTAATAAAAAGACTTGTGTTAAAAATGATGGTACTCCTTGAGCATCTTGAATTAACTTCCTCTCATTCCAATATTCCCTTAAAATTTTGGAGTATTTCTCAAATTCAAGCTCAGTCAATCCACCAATTACTAACTTTTCGCATTCAGCATTATATTCTGGTGTACCTTTAGTATACATCTGAATTCTTTTATCTAAATAGCCAATATCTTCTGGTTTATATGGTGGTAAAGGTTCAGGTGCAATATAGGGATAAACTTTAATATTTTCTAATTTATGCTCCCAAAACATTTGGAATAATTGGGGAGCAATAATCAAATTTCTTTTTCTTGATTCATCTGGATTAGAAAAACCATAATTTATAAACGCTTCATGGACTTTATAAAAAGCATTTCTTAATTTTGGATCTGATGTTCCAAACATCATAGCTGAATAATCTAGTTGAAATGAACCTATTACACCACCTGGTTTAGTTGCTTTAATTAATTGTTTAAGAGCTTCTTGTTCTGTTTTTTATTAGGAAAATAAGATAGGACCCATCATCAAATACAAAGTCAAATTCTTCTTCAGGAATCAACTTATCTAGATCTAAAATATTCCCCTCAATAAATGTAATATTTTCTATACCCAAGTGTTCGTTGATCTCTTTTCCTGCATCAATAGACGCTCTACTTATTTCTAATGCTGTTATCTTAACCATTGGAAAATATTTAGAAATGAAACGACCTATTGCTCCTACCCCACACCCTGCAATCAATATACTCGATTCATTAGTTATTTTAGCTCTTGGAATTAATATTTTTTCAATAAATTCAGAGTCCCAAAATGTTCTCTCATAATGTAATAAATCTTCAGTCTTTACTAAAGGAGTGCATGTAGAAACTCGTTGTGTTGTTTCGGATTTTGTATCTGTGCTCATTATCTTATCCCTCCTAATAAATAGCAGTATTTGTTAATGGCTTATTAATAGCTTTTCTTAACAGATTAATAGGAATATTTTTCACACACCTTATTCCCATCTCGTTATGTCTGCAAAAAAGGGCATCTCGACCTCGATAGGAGGGATATAGTAATCCAGGTAATGATGAAAATGATCCTCCTTTTAATACACCATCATCGTGATGACTATGTAAGAGGTTTTTCCCAACAGCTGGACTAATATGGCGACGAGTAGACCAATCACTGCATGTCCATTCCCAATGATTTCCTACCATACCAACTACTCCATAAGGACTGGCATATTCCTCGTAATTTGACGCTTCTCTTATCAACGTACTTGGATAGATAGAAGTAACTTTTAGTAAATCTTTTCGCCATTCTTGAAGGCTGGCATGTTTTCTTCCAAAAAGTTGATATGACCAGTTACAAGCTTTTTCATTAAATTCATTTCCCCATGGCCATATTTGTCCCACTTCTCCTCGTGCAGCCTTCTCCCATTGGAATTCGGAAGGTAAATCCTTACCTTTCCATCTAGCAAAGGCATATGCATCATACCAATCAATTCCTGCAACTGGATGTTCTGGTTTAAATCGTTCATCCCAATATGTATTTCTTGTGTAATCTTTATCTTCTGGTTCACTTAAATGGCAAAAGATAGATCCCTGGGTTTTAATATCTTTTACAAAATCATCATATTCTTCATTCGTTACAGGATATTTATCAATAAAAAACGGAGGTAACCAAACTTTTTTTTCTGTAACTGAATCTGTCCAACCGAATGATTTTTCAGGAACATCCTCCTGCTTAATCCCATAGGTAAAATAACCACCAGGTATTAAAATCATTCCATTTTCTTGTTGACGATGGAATTCTTCAATTAATTCTGCAGGAATATTCTCTTCGAAATCAAATCTGTCAGGAAGTTTACCCATTTTTGAATAAAAGTCCTCAATCGTCTTGAGTTCATCAGGGTCATTTGTTCCTAAAATATCCGTCATCGCTTTGAGAGCCTTTGCAGCTCCAAAACTTAAAAAAGTTTTTCAACTAATGGGTGCGTTGGTCCAAGAAGGATTAACGCCTTTTTTATGGAAATTATTGAACAAGCGTGCAGGTTTGTTGAATAAGGAATAGATAATTATTTAAGATTAAACTTAAGTTAGGGGTAGAATTGTGGATGACAAACTTATGGAAATGCCTTTTCCAGAACTTATCTCAAAATTAGCAGTATCACCTTTATTCATTGTAGTAGTACTAGTGGCTATTTTAAATGTAATTCTTAATAGAAAAGATAAGGGATGTTTTAATTTTTTATCGATAATAGGTTCTTGGATATATATTTGTATGTATGTATTAGCACTGTATTTCTTCTTCGTTAGAAACAAATAGATATTCAACATACGGGTGCGATTGTTGAAGATCAACACTAATTTGCACCGAATTTGAGCGAAACTTGTGTACTATTTTCCCCTGTTAAATGCACCAAATTTAAAATGTTACAGAGTTTTAAGCGAAACTTGTCTATTAAAATAATCCCGTCAAATAAAGGATTATAAGAATTCTAAAACAAAATAAAGGTAAACAATTGCAAAAAAGAATGAAAAAACAGCGAAACTTGTCTACCAAAAGTGCACCAAGTTCCTTGTTAGGTGAGCGGAGTCTGTGTAGTATCTTTGTAACCTGAAAAATTCAAAACCTTGATAATAGAGGCTTTTCAAAATAAAAAAAAAAGATTGTTTTGTATTACAAGTGGTTCATTTCTTTTAATTTGGTGCAAAAAGTGAGCGGAACTTGCATAAGAAAAAAAATATAACTTTTTTTAAACCCTTGAGCCACATGGCTTCAAGGGTATTATTTTTTTGGTGCATTTTCCTTAGAGAGAGACCTTTTTCAAAATCTGTTTTCGTTATACTGTTCACAGAAAAATCTTCCAAGAAGATCAAACAGGTGAATTCTGTTTTCTAAATAGAGTTCTTACGGTGTAAGTATACGAAAAATACAGGTTAAAGGGTGTTTAAGATGGGAGAACATATGGAAGTTCGTCATCGAAACCTCGTTTCGATTGGCGACATTCTAGCGTTCATAACACATGATAGTCTAACTCCATACAAGAAGAAGGGCTCACGAGCCAGTTTGAGCAACGTGGTGCGTTTTGAAAAAGAACAGGAATTGAATCCATACCGCAAGGGTGCCGTCTTTGTTTCTTCTTCAAAAGAAAACCTGACACAGGGCAGAGGTTATGTGGTCACTTCTTATGAAACGCTACAGGAGAAGTATCAGACGCTCTCTCATTGGACGCCAAACACGTATCGCGGCGGTACGTATTACGATTTTAAGAATCGTGTTATCAAAGGGCATGAACGGGAGAACCTGAAACAGATCAATGTGATCGGAATGGATATCGATACGAAGGAAGTGGATCTCTACAATCTTTACTTGGGTTGTGAAGAGTTAGGGCTGCCTCGTCCGAACCTGTTGCTCTCAACACCGAGGGGCTTTCAGGTGTTCTTTGTATTAGAGACCCCGTTTTTTATACATAAGAAAGAAGATTACAAGTCTTTAAGAGTCGCAGAGCGCTTATCAAACAATATCAGAAAAGCACTAAAACAATATGCACCAGTGGATACGAACTGTGTGCCCTTTGGTTTCTACCGAATTCCTAAAGAAGATAATGTACTCGATTTTTATATGGAACCTGCCAGAACAAGTGAGTTGTTGTCGTGGTCTATTCAATATGAGAAAAGAAACATGTTCCGTGTCATCTATAATTCCAGCAATGAAACTTCAATCAATCAGATTGCTTCAGATTGGTATCAGTCTCTTATCCAATCGGTTGATATTAACCAGGGATATTATGGAGCTAGCCGTAACAATGCCCTTTTGACGCTTGCACTAGCAAACTATCAGAGCGGACGAGCCTTTGAGGAAGCTTATAATGAACTTGATCAGTTCAATAGTAACATGAAGCAGCCTTTACCCAAAAATGAGTTCGAGCGCACGTTAAAGAGTGCATATTCCGGTAAATACAAGGGTGTAAAGCGTTCTTATGTGGAGGGATTACTTGAACTGTGGACGGATGGAAAAGCAACATTTGTCGGAAGAGAGGGCTGGTACAAGTTCAAAAAACCACGAGAAGAGCGGATACGGTCCCATTATGATGAGCGAGAAAAAGATATCCTAAATTATTTGGAACAGAACACAAGCCCAGAACACCCGTTTGTTGAGGGTTCTTTGAGCGGTCTTGCTGAAACGTTTGGTATGGCACAGTCTACCCTTAAAGAAGTCCTAAAACGATCTCGCAAACTCATAAAACAAACCAAGGGCCGCGGCAGGGGTGCCGTGACTTATTTGGCATCCAGATCGTTACTCTTTAAAAATCTCTTAGTGTCTCGAATGAAACAGGTTCAAAAAGCGCAGATGACCTTTGTAAACATGTATGACAAAGAAGAAAAGCAGATCATAAATATTCTACCTTTTGGAGATGAGCAATACGTGTCTGTTGTAACGTCACCAAACATCTCAAACCCCTCTCCACCAAGGATCAGGTCGAGTTGAAAATAAATAAGCCAGTCTGCCCATACATATCTAGATTCTCCTACTTTCTGTTTGCTCGTTCTCTACTTTCGGTATTATCTACTTTCATTCTTTATTGTTTGGGGTGAGAAGTTTATGCTGCTGGTATGTTTGTATAGGAGCGAGGTACTGTTTTTAGCAGCTTAGAGGTTGTTATCGATATATCTATTTTTATACATATCTTAGTTTTATTACTAGGGATTCAAATTATAGATTATGTAGTGTAAACAGTTGTTGGTATGTATTTATTAAGGGAATGAGATGATAAAATTTCTTATTCTAAAATAGTTTGTAGGCATATGGAACGATTTACCTTTAAATCCATTGCCAAACAAATGTACGTATATTATACTTGGGTTGAATTCAGAATATTGAAAATAAAATAGAAATGAATACGTAAATCTAAGGTTAATCAATTTACATTTTATTTGCGGTTTGTAAAGAGACTCATCCCCAAGTAGACAAAGGATTGCGGGCTCCTGTTCATATTCGTAACCCGCAGAAGACCTCGCCTATACTACGTAAACATAGCCGAGGTCTTCTGCTACTACAATGAATGCGGAGCCCATTTAAGAGATTAGGTGAGATGAGTTGGAGTAGTTTAGGTGGAGAGTGCAGTAAAAGTAAGTTCAAAATAATAAGTTCCAGGGATTAAGTTCAGAGAAGAATACGTTCAAGATCAATAAAAGGATCAAGGTCAAAAGCGAATTTCAAGTGCGAAAGAGGAAAAGAAAGATAGTTTAAGTATGATGTGTTGAGGTTTTTAGATTAGGTGAATTTGGATCGTTGGAGTGTATAAAAATGTTTATTAGTTGTTATTTATACAAGAAGGTGTTTTGTGTTCATAGCACTCAATAGCTGGATAAAGGGGTATGTAGGCATCTTGGTGATCTTATATGGAATCGTGTTCTGGATTGGTATTAAAGCGTTACATTTATTTGTGTTTTTAGTTGCGGTGTTATTTTCGTTTTTGGTGTATGGGATAAGCTTCTGTATTGGTCAGCTGCTAAAAGGGAGAGTGGTTCCTATTTCGGTAAAAAAGGATGATGTCTTTCATGCTGAAGTATACGTCGTTAAAAGAGAAGGATATAGACTATCTTACGTTCATTTTAAGAAATGGCATGGTTACAGCAAAACAGATCATGCTGAAATTTCGAGAACCTAATATTCACAGGGTGTATCGGCGCTTAAGAAAATTAGAGGAAAAGAAATATGTGAGACATGAGAGAATCGCTCACAAGGTTGGGGTATATCTGGGGACGCTTGAGGCAAGGAAGCTTACCAATGTGAGTGTAACGGTTCCTACGAAAGCATCCGTTTACACAATGCAACACGATCTTCTTTTGACGGATCTCGTTCTCTACTACGAGTTCCAAGCAGAGATTCAGGGTGTTGAGTTTAAGTATCGAACAGAAAGAGAGATTCGATATTCTGTGATTGGAGAAGGTGATAATCAGAGTAAATTAAAGATGTATAACGCTAAACGAGACAAGATACCAGATGCGGTTTTCCTCTTCAAATCTCGTGATGGAAAAGTAACGACGACATGGGTAGAACTGGAACTCAATAAAAAAGAACGAAAGCGATATGATGAAAAATTTAAGCTTTTTGAGCAATTGCTCTCTAGTAAACGCTTAGACGATCAGCCATATTCTTATGACCAAGTGATCTATTTCGCAGATGATGTGAAGATTCATAATGTGGTCAATGACGCCAAGCGGAGATTAGTTAATGCTGATAAAATTTCCATACGTAAAATTCCGTCGGTCATTATTAACGAACGTTGGGAAGAGGTGATGCCAAGTGGATCCAATGGCGAAACGCCAGGACCAGACGCAACAGACTGAAATGGACCGAATGATTGGTGATGTGGTCATCTACGGTTTGATCGGAATGATCGGGATTCTCTTTTTTATTCCGGCCTTACTGGGAATGCTGATTTTTGCTGTATTGCACGTGTTCAGGCGAGAATGGCTTTTCTATGTGGGTTTAGGATCGGGATTCCTGATTCTTTTATGGCAATTTCAAACCGGAATGCTGCTTACCTATTTTGGATTGATTTCAGAAATGAATATCCCGTATCTTTCAACCGGTGCAGAGTCTCTACTCAATAATGGGAATCCTATCGCGCTTTCTGCTTCATCCTATTGGGTATTAGTGGGACTTTCCTTCCTCTTTTCCTTTGGCTTTTTCATCTTCTCCAAGTTTTTTTGGAAAAGGCGAGTCAAGACCAAATCCGGAGAGGTTCAGAAGCAAAAGGCAGAACACCGGTATAAAACGTTCAGAAAGAACCGGGTGAAGTTTTTAAATAATAAACAGCAGCATTACCGCAAAAAGCCTTCACAGGAAATCTTTGTGGGCTATACCGACTTTAAAGAACGAGTTGCACTGGAAGTAAGAGAGCTCAATTATCACATGCTGGCTACAGGTGGGACAGGTACCGGAAAGACCACCTTGATTGCTTCTTTAATGGAAGCGGCGCTGCAGCAGGATAAACCCATCATCTTTGTAGATGGGAAGGGCGAGCGGAAATCCATGCTCGAATTTAAAGCGTTATGTGAAGCATATGGCCGTAAAGTGTACCTGTTTTCAGAAATGGATAACTTGACCTACAATCCGATCAAAAATGGTACACCGACAGAAACACGCGATAAGCTCATGTCCCTCTTCAGCTTTTCGAGTGAAGGAGATGGTGCTTACTACACGGATATAGCTTCACGGTATCTACAGCTGGTGGTTAAGCTCATTGATGAAGCTCAGGTTACGAGGGATATCAAAACGATTGCGAAATTGACAAATGTAGATTCCATGAATGACTTTTTCAAGGAACACAGTATCCAGGAAGAAATTGAAGAAGACATTGAAGTGGAAGTCGAAGAAGAAGTAGCAGTTGGGAAAGCGTCAGCGTCCTCAGATGACGATCTAAGCGGTTTTGTCGCACCATCGGAACCAAAGGTCGAAATCGTCAAGAAAAAGGTTGTAGAGAGGCGTAAGCGGACTGTGACAAAGCTTCAAGAAGGTATGCAGCGGATTAAGACTATTTTGGATGATGAGTTCCCAGAAGAAATCGTAGTAGGCTGCTTAACTCGATTGAAAATGCAGTTGGGCGAATTACTAGAGTCTGACTTGGGCCATTTATTCATCGAGCGTGAAGAAGGCATCGATCTTCAAAACATTACGGATCACAACGATGTGGTGATTTTCAGTATTTCAGGGAGTCGTTATGCAGACTATATTCGGAAAATTGGGAAAATGATTATTCTTGATGTGAACAGTCTAGTCGCTTACCGTCAGGCAAAGGGGCGAAAATCCATCTTCGGTGTATACGATGAGTTTTCAGCGTATGGCGACCGCCGAATCGTGGATATCGTGAACAAATCACGGTCTGCTGGCTTTGAATGTATCATCTCCACTCAAACGTTGTCCGACATTGATGCCGTGGATCCAATTATGACCGAACAGATCATTTCCAACTGTAATGTCATTGCCACAGGACGCGTGAATTCCTCTAAAGATGCAGAGCGGATCGCTCAGGTATTCGGAACGTTTTCCGATCGGGAAATCACGCAGCAGATCGAAAAGAAATACCCTCATATCCGTTATGAAGCTGAAATGGGAACCGTTCGCGATGTGGAACGCTTTAAAGCCAATCCAAGTGAAATTAAAAATCTTCAAATCGGTGAGATTTTCATCAATCGAAAAATGGTGGAGGTGGACGGCAGCGATACGTATTTCAGCCGAGTGTATGTGCGTAATGCCTTAGACTTAGGAGGGATCCAATGAGTTTTTTCAGCAAGTTGACAGGCGGTCTTAAAAAGAATGTCTCTCAAGGAAGAAAAAAAGTCTTAAAAGATGAACGACGTTTAACGACTTCTCGTTTGAATGGACGAACCGCCTTTACCGTGGTCTTTTGGGGTGTGTTGCTTGGGGTTATCTTTTTCTCTTTTCAGGCCTGGGCGCGAACCGGGTTTCTGAATGAAAAGGTAAATGGTTATAAAGATCAAGCGTCTTCGCAGATTGAAAGTCTAAATGAGGTGGGGTTCGCCAATTCACCAGCTGGTGAAACGTATGCCAACCAATTCGTTACTACCTATATCAACGTATCCAATGATGAGAAGAAACGAGAAGAACGATCGAAAGCACTTCAAGACTTCTTGGCTGAAGGGTTAAAGGTGGGAGAACTAGAAAACCTAACAGCTTTTCAAGGGAAAC
Organism: Fictibacillus sp. 18YEL24; assembly: GCF_015903855.1. Lineage (GTDB taxonomy): Bacteria > Bacillota > Bacilli > Bacillales > Fictibacillaceae > Fictibacillus > Fictibacillus phosphorivorans_C. The sequence goes on along the minus strand of NZ_JACZDT010000007.1, from coordinate 88,377 downwards.
GAGTATTGAAGAGTGCTAGCTTATATGATGTGAAGAACGTGAGCGAAGATGCAGCGAGTTATGTTTATCGTATAGAATATGAACTTTTCAACGTCGTCGAGAAAAAAGAGCAAGTTCCTGTTAAAAGCAAGGGCAAAGATGGAAAAGAAACAGTCGTAAAAGAAGAAAGAATGAAGAAAATCGATGAACCATTGGGGAAGAAAGAGCAAATGATTGTGGTCCGGCTAGGGACGGATGGAAACTCGTTTAATGTCATTGAACAACCTTATTATCAAGCAATTCCTGGAAAGTCGCGGGTCGCGGCGGTTCAAGATCAAACCGATCAATCGCAACAAAATGTCAAAGTGAAAGATGAGATGAAACAATTTGCTACACAGTTTTTCACCTCATATACAACCAATTCAGTGGATGAGATGGCTTATCTCATGGAAAAGCCAGAATCTCTGAAAGATCTTTACGAGTATAAGGGACTAGAAGATTTTGTGGTTTATGATGGGGAGCAAGAAGGACAGTACATTGTGAAGACGCTTGTGCTTCTGCAAGAGGCGAATACGGGATTGCAGACCAAACATCCGTTTACTCTTGTTGTAAGCAAAGAGAACAATAAATTTTATGTGAAACAGTTTAAACACACTTTAGGAGGATGATGGAAAATGCCAGATATTACAGGGTTAACTGATTATGTTTCAGGTCAGGTGGCGGCCGTTTTGTTCATCATTATGATTGTCATGATTGTCCGAGCGTTTATATCTCAACGATGGGGCCAGTTTTTCTCCAGTTTTGTTTTTGCGGTTGTCTGCTATGTAATCGTAGCCAATCCGGGGGAATTTGAAAGCATGGCCAATGCAATATGGGATCAAGTTAAAAGTGGTGGTTTAAATTGAGGACAGATGCCTACAGTTATCGGAAGTTTTTTAAATATCCCTTAAAAATCTGGAAGCTTGGAAAGGGCGAGAAATCCCTCGTCTTTTCCAAGGGAATTGAGATTCGGCAAATCATCATGGCCGTCCTGATCTTCGGTTTTCTCTTTCTCTTTAGAGGCAGCATTAATCACATTTTGCCGACCACGCTGCAGCTTGCGTTTTACGCGGTGTTACCTTGGTTGATTGCGGGGGCCATTTGCAAAAGCCGATTGGATGGAAAGCGATTGGATCGTTTTTTCATCGGTTATTTCCGTTATCTATTCACTAAACGATTTTCCTACAGCAGCCAAAAGAGTGTGTACCAGCCACAAATGAAGAAAGCGCAGTCTTACGAGCGATTCCAATAAGGTGGTGATTGTATGATACAGTTTCCGATTCAATCTTTTAAAGACAACGTGATCTATACACATGATATGGAAGCCTGGTCCTATTATCGTTTGCATGAAAACACCGTAGGCGTTAATGAACAAGAAGCAGAAAATCATCTTGTGAACCGTCTGCAACGGCTGGCCTGGCAGTTCTCGGGGTTTGAAGAAATCGATTATAAAATCGTACCGATCCCTGTTGATATCGATAAACGGATGGATAGCCTGCAAGCTCAATATGAAGGGCAGTACGCGGATACCGGCATGTATTACGCAGAACGAGCTAAAGAGATTTTAAGAGAAGAAGCGAAACATGTGGTCGAGTATAAGTTTTTTGTTGGTGTGAAGTTAAAGCGACAGGAGCTTGATGAGAATCTCATGCATTCATTTTCCTCCTCTTTTAAAAGCATGAACCGGTACCTTCAAAAACTTGCCGGTTTTGGCGGACAGAGTATTGATGATTTAACCGTTCGGTTATTTGAGGAATCCGAGGAGGATGCTTTCACAACGCTCAATCATTATTTAGGAGCCAATCGAGTGAAGGAAAAAGAGCTTCGCTACATCATTCGTCATCAGTTTGTCAGAGGTCAAGCGCAGCCTGACGGTGATGGCAGTGTGTACAGCCTTACAGAAGGTATCCTAGATCCCGGAAAAGCCGGCTATGTGCGTATTCAGCAACTAGAAGATGAATCTTGGTGCGCGTTTCTTCCGGTTTCCGAATTCCCCATTCAGTTAGGCTATAAAGAATGGGCGTATTTCTTTCAGTCCTATCCTTTTCCGGTTGAAGTCAACATGCGGACGATCTACAAGAACAAAAAGGAGGATGAAGGCCGTACCAATACAATCAAAAAGCGATTTCGTGATCAGGATGCCCAACTCATTGAAGCGAATGAGGATGATGATAGCTTAATTAATACAGGCCGTGAACTTCTGCACGATTTAGAAAATCAAATCAAGAATCAAGGTAAACCACTCCTCAGAACTCACATTAATTTCGTGGTCTACGGACCAACAAAAGAAGAAGTTCGAAAACGAGCCAGAAGGCTTAAAATCGATTTTAAGGATCAGCAGATCGAACTTGTCCAACCGTTAGCCGACCAACTCCTATTGTTTCATCAATCCCTGCCAGGAGCTAAAATCGTTGCGGACGATTGGGAGCAAATCCTTACTCCTGAATCTTTCGGAGAATCTCTTTTCTCCCTTACGCGGAAGATTGGCAATACCGTCGGCTTTTATCTCGGGAAGAATATCTCTCACGCGGGCGAAAGTGTGGAAAACTCTCAATCTCTTGTTTTCTTTCATCCGTTTCTCGCTCATTTGGGTTTAAAAGGTTCGAAGTATTCTTCTCCTCACGTCACGATTTCAGGACCAACGGGAATGGGGAAATCGTATTTGTTAAAAGATATCTTGTTGAATGGCGTCTTTTTCGGTGCCAAGGTGCTTATGACGGATCCTAAGGATGAAGTAGAAAAGAAATTTAAACAAGCGATCACACCTGAAATGGAGCGAACAGCGCCTTTCTTCCGGGATTTAATTGAAAGCTTTAACTATATCACTCTATCAAGTGAAAAGAAGGATGCTGGAAAGCTAGACCCTCTTACATTTCTGGAAGGAGAAGAGGCGCAAGATGCAGCGGTTGGTGTTCTTGAATACCTATCCGAGCTTCAATCCAATGAACGGAATGTAAAAACGGCGATTTATAAAGGGGTCCGTCACGTGCTGCAGCAAGAGAAGAAGCCAGGACTCTTAAATGTCGTTCGTCATTTACAAGAATCAGAAGATCAGGACGTCCGAAACGTCGGAGATCTTCTTTATGAAATCGGGACAAACGGCATCGCCAAGCTCATGTTTTCGGATGGGAATGTAGAAGGCATTAGTTTGCATGAGCAAGTAAATATCTTGCAGATTCAAAACTTGAACCTTCCAGATGAAGGCGAAAAAGCTTCGACGCGTGATGAACACATAGCTGTTGCGTTAATGCAGCCGTTGGCGAAGTTCGCCACCCGATTTGCCCGTGATGATTCCGTGGTTAAGATGACGATCTTTGAAGAAGCCTGGATGCTCATGAACACAGGGGCAGGTGATCGGCTGATCAATGAGCTATTGCGAACTGGCCGGTCCTTGCGGTCCGCGGTTTATATCATTACGCAGTCCACGTACGAGTACAACAAGCCTCAAATCAAAGAGAACATCGGTACAAAATTTGCGTTTAAAGCGAAAACTACTGAAGAAGCAGCGAACATCATTGAATTTCTCGGCCTTGAGGATAACAAAGCCAACAGAGATATGCTGAAAAATCTGACCGAGGGTCAGTGTATCGTGGAAGACATGTACGGACGCACAGCCAAGATTCAAACCGATGTCCTGTTTGATGAATGGATTAGCGCCTTCAATACGAAAGAAAATGACCGAGGCAGAGCGGAAACCGAGGAGGCATTCATTTGAAGAAAACACTAGTTATCTCCCTTATAGCGTTGGTTGCACTTTTAACCGGGTGCAATCAGGGTGCTTCTTCTGAAGACATTGCAAAGGTTGCTTATGAATGGGAAAAAGCAAAATTTAATAACGAATATGATAAGCAGCAAGAGCTTGTGTTTAAGAAAGGCTCTTATGAAGTTGATAAAGGAGCTAAGAAGATTAATTCCGGCTTGAAATATAAAGATATTCGTTTTGAAGTTTACTACGACAAAGAGTCTGAATACTATTATGTTTTTACAGATTTCAAAAATCCAAATGGTGATAATGCCGTTAAAGATAACATTCTGCTCCGTCAAAAATCTGATGTGTGGAAGGTAGATACAAGTAAGAGCTTGGATATTAACCGGGAGGATATCAAAGACAAGTTTGACCGACAAGCTTGTATTCACTGCGAATAAGGAGGGATTGGATGAACTTCCTAAAACGGGGGATCGGTTTAGGCATAGCGCTACTATTTCTTCTCATGCCAGCGGCTACACTGGCCGAAGATTCTTCCCCGACTGTTCAGAAAAAAGAGGAGACCGTTGGTCGTGTGACTCTGGAAAGCAAAGAATATCCTCTCGATCATTACAAGATGGAAGCGAACATCGGGGACGGATTTAAAGATGCTGCGGATAATGCCTTGCATGCCATTAATCAAGGGATGTGGGGATTCAATAAAACCCTTGCCAGCTTTACTCTTTATTCGACCAATCAACTCATGTCATTTGATTTAATCAGCAGCATTGCAAGCGAAGCCGGAATTATGAGTGAACGGATTTATGAGATTATGTCCGGTACGTTCCTCTCGTTGTTTGTCATCTTTGTGGGTGGAGCTGCTGCGTGGCGATATTTTGTTAATCAGCAGGTTGGCCATGCGGTCAAAGCCATCCTTGGAGCATTGGCCATCACGGTCCTGACCTTTTGGTTTTATTCCGATGCGACAGGGAATATCAAATGGCTCAATGATCGAGGGGCTGAACTTGAAGGCATCGCCAGCTCGGCAAATGTTCTTATCAGTTCGGATGAGTTTGACAGTAATGCGGCTTATAACCCTAAGGAGGGCATCGCCTTGCTTGAAAATCAACTGTTTAACCTTATGGTTAAGCGGCCGTATTTGCTTTTAAACTATGGTTCCACGAAAGAAGCTGACATCATCAAGGAAAATCCCAATCGAGTAGATAATTTATTGGCCATTAAACCCTACTCTGATGAAGGGAAAGAACAAAGAAAAAACATTGTTAATGCTGAAGTTTCAGAACTAGACAACAAGCAAATGTCTCCTGAATTCAGTGGAGAGCGGTTTGGCTATCTTATTATCACGATCATTTCCACGATTGCTTTGGCCATTCCGGTTTTGTTATTAGGTGTTTTTAAGTTTTTGCTTCAAGTCTGGTTTTTAGCTTTAGTCATTTTCACGGCCATTCCACTCATTCTTTCTCTCATCCCAGCTTACAGTGAAAGTGCATTGAATCATGGAAAAAAGATTGTGGGTGTTCTGCTTATGAAGGCAGGGCTCGTTCTCTTAATTGCTGTAATCACGGGACTAGTCACTCTCCTTTATGAATCGGTTAAAGTCACGAACGGTGTAGAAGGATATGCGTTTGTCGTCTTTCTGATTTGCATTACCATTTGGGGCTTGTTCAAATATCGTACGGAAATCTTTGAAGTCGCTTCAGCTGGTATGGTTCAAGGTCAGCAAGCGGTGGAAAGAACAACCACCAATACCCTGAATCGATTGGGGGACGCTGGCGAAAGAGGAATGAAGGGAGCTAAACGGATGGTAGGTAAAGCCTATCAAAATCACAAACAAAAAAAGCGTATGGACGATTTTCAATCTGGTTTAGAGGGAGCTGGCCGGAAAGTTTCCACCAATACGGCTGGAGCTAGTGGTGAACGGTCAGAGCACCGTAAAGCAGTCGGAGAGAACAAATTAGGAGGCGAAAAAAATTCAGAACAACAGACTAAAAAAGGGATGAAAAGCGACTTAGCGGCTACAGGAACGGAAACCCCTCGATCAGCTTCACGAAATGCAGGAGCTGCGATTGTGAATTTAAATGATTACAAAAAGCAAAAAAGTGAGGGACCCAACAAAAGTGAGGAGAAAGTGCAGGCTGCTCGAACACCTTCCTCCCAAAGATCTGTTTCAGAGGCTCGTAATCCTGGCTCAACGAAATCAGAGGGGGGAACAAGTGGGGAACCTAAACCAACCCAGCAACAAAAAAACGGAAGTACGACTCAACAGCCTTCCCCTCACCGTAATCTCGCAGGACGAATGGAAAGTCAAAAAGAGGTGGCGGCATCAAGAGACCCAGACAAACACATCACTCGATGGGAAGCAGAGCAGCAAATCAAAAAAAGGAATGCAAATACTTCTGGTGAGACGGTCAAACGATCAGAAAGCAGGAAGTCCAAGAATGAGCAAACGAACCGACAAAAATGATGTCGGAGAGAAGCCTTCTGGCGCAGTTAACTTTTGTTTTGTGGTTAACTCCTTGTCTTGTTGCGTCAGAATGGCTTTCAGAAAGGAGAGCCTATGCAAGGCGTTTTGAAGAAAGGTGCAAAAGTTGTTAAAACCGTGGCCATTCTGAAAAACCCTCTTACGTGGGTGATTGCAGGGATATTTCTCCTCCTCCTATCCATTTTCGGCATTGCTTTATTCATCTCGATTAGTCTGGGCGGAGAGAATCAATTTGACTCCGGGCTTTCAGGAGAAGGAGCAGGAGGAACAGCAGAGGTATCGGCTGAAGTCCTTCGATATGAACCCCTCATTCGGAAATATGCAGAGGAAAATGGGATTGGAGAATATGTCGGGCTGATTATGGCTCTGATCCAACAAGAAAGTGGTGGCCGACATTTAGATGTGATGCAGAGTTCTGAATCAATCGGATTACCACCTGGTGCTATTACCGATCCTGAATACTCCATTCAGATTGGGGTGAAGTATTTTGCGGATGTGATGAAACAAGCCAAAGGAGATATTAATCTATCTTTGCAGTCTTATAATTTTGGGAATGGATTTATTGGCTATGCTTTGGAGCGCGGTGGGTATTCCAAGGAAATCGCTATTGATTTTAGTGAGATGATGGCTGCGAAAAATGGATGGTCCCGGTATGGAGACGTTCACTATGTTGAACATGTCCTTCGCTATTATGAGGGCGGAAATGGCGGGAATGTGGTGGTGGGAGATGGAAGCCAGTCATTTGATGTAGAGGAAGTTCATCACATTATGAAAGAATTTCTTGGCCGCCCTTACGTATGGGGAGGTCGAACGCCAGCAGCCGGCGGATTTGATTGTTCAGGGTTACTCGAATATGCTTTTGCTCAGGTTGGCGTAGATATGTATGGAACAGCGCAATCTCAATACGATAAAACCATTCCTGTTCCTGAAGATCAAATAAAACCGGGAGATTTAGTCTTTTTCTCCACTTATAAACCAGGAGCTTCTCACGTCGGTATGTATGTAGGAGAAGGCCAATTCATTAATGCGAACGGCAGCAACGGCACTTCTTATTCGTCCGTTCAAGAGTGGAAAAATATTTATCCTTTCCTAGGGTTTAGAAGGATTCAGTAGTGGAGGTGAAAATCATGGAACCCAGCCAAAAGAAAAATTACATTATGCTTATGGGTGCTTTTATTGCAGCGGTGATCATCATCATGTACGTTTTTAGCTTACGCTCCCAGCTGCAGGAAGTCAGGTCGAATCAGCGTCATTATGAAGAAGAAATTAAATCCTTAACCTCTGTTCAACAAACCGAGGCACTATCTAAAAATCGGTCGTTCCTTGAAGCGTTTTTCACTTATGAAACTACGGCTGAGCGCTATCAAAAGATTCGTCCCTTAATGACCGATCGTGGATTTAAAGCGACTCATCCTTCAGGAACGAAACCACCGCAATCCAAGCAATCCGTCAAATCAACCATGGTCGGGCTGAAGCCGTTTGAATATCAGTCATCGAAGACGGAAGCGGAGTTCTTTAATGAATTCAAGCTTTCGACCGAGTATAATAATGTATCGAATACAGAAACGGTGATTGTCAAAACGTCTCTTATTTATGTGAAAGAGCAAGGCTGGAAGATCGATGATGTAGAATTTGTCGGAGAATTAACCGGACGCCCCACGTCCTAAGGAAGATATAAGCATGAAAAGTACAGGTGTTGTAAGGAAGGTAGACGAGCTGGGGAGAATTGTTATTCCCATTGAGTTAAGAAGAGTCCTGGAGATTGAAATTAAGGATGCAATAGAGATTTTTGTAGATGATAATAAAATCATTCTCCAAAAATATATGGCCCATAATGCGTGTGCGATTACCGGTGAGATAACCAACGAAAACAGAACGTATGGTGATGGGAAATTTGTGTTGAGTCCTAAAGGCGCAGAAATCCTGCTTCGGGAACTAGAAGAAGCTCAATGAGAAAAGAAGTAACCGATCGTTCTTTCATAAAGAGCGATTTTTTTGTGGCAACAAAAATCCTTAAAATAAGGATTTTTGAATCTTAATACTCAATGAAGAGGTCCATTACCCTTTCATCGTGGTTAGTGAATTCTAACGTCTACCAGGTTTTCGAGTTTTAAACGGAAAGTCTCCTCATGAAAGTCCACTATTCTCAATTCTTTTCGATATGTATCTATATAATGCACTTTACCAATATACAAGTGAAAATCATCACTTTGAAAATACGTAAAACATAACTCCAAGTTTTCAGCCATCGCTTCACTGATTGTCTCTTACATGAGTGATAGGTGTTGTTCATCAAGTTCAGGTTTCTCTTTCTTTGTTTGATCCGAATCAAAGGCTCTTAGTTCCTTGACATGTTCTGGAAGTATCAATGCTGTCCACTTAATATTGTTTCCACGATCACGTATCATAATAAAACCCTCCACTTATTTCATTATATTAGAACGAGTGTTCTGATTACAATGAATGATTAATGCTGGATTAAAAGATTGAGAATTCTTATGAGCTCTTTAGGGGTTCAGCCGAGATACGTGTAAAAATGGGTCACTTGCTTACTTTTATTTCCAAACCGTTAGGAGACACCCATATTTTAACGTCAGATAACCCGTGAGTTTCTATACAATTTGAAATTGTAAATGAGAAAATCAGTGGAGTTTATAAGCAAATGCCCCAATTAGAAAAAGAGCTACATTAGTAAGGTAGCTCTTTGTAATTTTCAAGACTGATTTAATTTTTAGACGTATAAATTACTTGAGTTCCTGCAATTAAATCATGTATAGATCGTTTATCTTTTCGTAACCCTACCATAAATGCACTGATAATGAATGCAAGTCCAAGTGTTATAACATAAACAAGTGAAGCTAAAATATATCGTTTTAATGTTGTACTAATTCCAACTTTTTTGCCATCTGTACGAACAATTTTAATCCCTACTACTCTTTTACCAACTGTAAAACCTGACCATATCACAGGGATAATGAGATAATATAAAAAATTAATGCTATTTACAAATATTTCTGTGGCGATGTCAGATACACCTATTAACTTACAAAGAAGATAAAGTGGTATAAGTAATAATCCGTCAATAATAATTGATCCTAATCTTATCCAAAATCCTGCTACTTTGTGTTCATTCATGTTGTTTATTCTACCTTTCTAATAGTATTCGTTCATATTTTACTGTTTTTTCTTACAATTATACACAGGAAAAAGAAAGTTAGCTTCTCCTAATATATAACCCATAATCATTAGCCACTTTTTCATAACTGTAAAGTGTATTTTCCTTTCGACTATATACAGGGAAGGCCAAGTCATAATTTCCAATAATTAAAGATTCAGTTATTGGGAAAAAGAAGTTAGAAAAACATAAGGATCTAGTTGACAGCTTCACAAATAATCTAAGATAACTGACATTCCGAACCTCGTATAAATCGGTTTCAAGGCTTAATAGTTTCTCAAATAGTAGTAAATCATCTCTCTTAAAGTTTTCTCTAATTACCTTAATTTCATTTTCAGATAAACTTTTCAAGTAAGGACAAAAGATAAAAGTTTGATAGTTATTCAAGGAATATATTTTATTAAAAAAACTGAGATAAGATTCTTCAAAAAGCATGTCATATTCAAATGACGATAAAAGCTCTGAAGCTTCCGTCTCTGATAAACAATAATTGAAACGATCTAAAATACCTATAAAAAAATGTTTATTGGGAAATTCTTCTTCCTCGATATCAAGCCGCTTAAAAATATTAGTGAGACGCCTCACTTCATCTTTTGAAGGTCTTTCAACACCCATACTTATCACCTCATAAATAGGGATATTTACATCTGTAAATATCCCTTTTTCTTTTTATCAATTATTTTCTTCTTAAAACTTTACCGGTAGAAGACAATGTCCAATAGCCTCTTTCGCCTTCAATCTTTAGCTTCCAAGTGCTTCCCCCATGTCCTCCTACACCACTATTTTTACCTCTGTCTTTTTCAAGTCTGAACCGACCATTTTTTCCATTCTTGAATTTTGAAAGAATGACTCTATCTCCCTCTAACAATGATTTATTTATTCCTTTTGTTAAAGACCTTGCATTGTTAGCAAGTTTTAGATACTTGCTTATCTTTCCAACCTTAATATAGTTCCCGGCAACTGCCCATGCAACAGCAGACCATAGTTTGTATCCTCTTTTTCCTTCTGCTTTAGCTTTCTTATAAGCTTTATATCCGTCATACGTAGCCAAAGCAGCATTAAATACTAACCATACCCAGTTTCCATCATGATCCACATAGCGAACAGGATTCCCATGAGCATAAGCGTATTGGTTTAACGATTTTGGATCGTCTTCAAAACCATGGAAAGTATCTCTCGTGATGAAACGTCCTGTATCTGAATCATAATAGCGAGCTTTTAAATAGTACAGACCTGTAACCTCATCAAATCGATAACTTGCATAACGATAAGGGTTGGAAGACGCCATTGTGCCTGTCTGGGATAGGATATTCCCCCATGCATCATAGCTATACTCTGCAACTGTATTCCCACTTACATCTGTTAAAGCAATGACATCGCCGTGGCCATTCAAGTGGTAATAGTAAGTCTTGCCACCTTTCGTCATCGTGACAGGGTTGCCTTCTTGATCCCACGTATATTCTGTAAGGATATTATTATTTCCATCCGTTTCGTAAATAACTTTATCCTCATCATAAAAGTAATGAACTGTTCCACTTGATGTGGTCATACTCTTTCGATGGCCTTGATCATCATACGTGAAGGTACCCACGGATGCACCATTTTTATCTTTCACCTCGATGAGGCGATTTTCTTGGTTGTAAACAAATGTTTTGTCACCGTTATTTGTCAAGTTTCCATTGGCATCATACGTCTGTGCTTTACCGTTATTGTTTATTAACTGATTAGCAGCATCGTAAGTGTAAGACGTAGTAGTAGATGTTGTTCCTTTTGTCTCAACTTTCTTTGTACGATTGCCTACTGCATCGTATTCATAAGAAATGGTTGTTCCATCTTTTAAGATTTCTTTTGTTAATCGGTTTAATGTATCGTACTGATAAGAAAGATTTCCATCTTTTGTTGCAATTCCAGTCCAGTTACCGTTGGCATCATAAGTGTAAATAAACTTATCGACGATACCCCCACTAGCATTGTAGTTGATAACGGACTGAAGGCGGTTGTTGCTATCATATTCATAAGCTGAGTACGTACCGTTCGCTCGTTTCTCTGAAATTACATTTCCACGCTCATCATAAACAAAGCGTACAATATCGGAATTACTACGAGACATAGCGATTAACTGGTTAAGTTTATTATAGGAAAATCCATTCGTAAACTGAGTTGTACCAGCTGTCGCGGTTAAAGCAGTTGTATTCCCGTTGTCGTCATAGCCGTAAACAACCTTATTAGATGCACCTTCTGCTTTTTCAGTTACCTTTTTATTCTTGTCGTAGGTATATGTTGTTGTTTTTCCTGATGCATCGGTTACGGACGTAATGTTTCCATTAGCATCATATCCATAGCGCCATTTCTCTACACCATTGTAAAGAACCTTTTCTAAACGATTAAAAGCATTAAACGTATTAGAAACCGTGCTCCCGTTTGGATATTTGACTTTTGTATGATCCCCGTTTTTGTTGTATTCAAACTGAATAGCTTGATTTAACGGGTTAATAATTTTAGAAACTTGGTCAAACTCATTGTACTCATACTTAGTAAGATTGTTTTTAGCATCCGTAACAGTAGTTCGGTTACCAGTAGCATCATAGCCATATTGTGTAACACCAAGGTTCACATCGGTCACTTTGGTTAATAAATTACGTGCATCAAATGCATAGGACGTTTTTTGGCCCTTTCCATCTGTCACAGCCGTTTGATTTCCAGCCGCATCATACTGATATGAAACGGTATCACCTAGTGGGTTTTTGATGCTGGTTACATAGTTTTCATTTGCGTCATACGTATTAACAGTATGTGAAGCACCTAATTCTAGACGCATGGCATCAAACCAGGCGGTACCCTTCTGATTCCAGTAGTAATAATGGACATCGATTGAGTTGAACGCTTTTGTTGATTTTATTTCAGCTGAGACATGCTGCCAATCAGATGCTGTGAAAGCGGTGGCGAAGAACGGAAGTGCAGGAAATGGCCGAATTGGTGCAGTCAAATCAAGAAGTCAGTTCAAAGGACCAAACGGTAATTTTATTAAGCGAGATGCAACAACTGGTCGTTTTATGGACCAAAAAACGAGTAGTGCGGCTCCTTTTAAAGGTGTTCGAAAAGAAAAGTAGGACGCGGCAACGTCCTACTTAATTGAAAATTTTATATAAAAAACAGTATTTCCATGATAACAAAAATATATAAAAAAAGGAATGAATCAATATGGCTAACATTAAGATTCAAGATGTCATGGTTTTTGTGAACGGAACTTCTCGATTTAACAACAACGCTTTTGATACCGTAACCGTTAAAACAACGATTCAAACGGACGAGCCTATTACAGAAGATTATTATGTTCCAAGTGGAGTGAATGTAACACCAGGAATATTAGATCTACTGAAGCTCCAAAATCTTGAAGTGACACCGTTTAAAGCAAGCACCTTATTATCTGGAACTGATGATATTCAAACGCAAGCTTTAAACGGAAACCCGAGTGGGACATTAGAAGATGCAGCTAAACTGCTCCTACTCTCCATTCTTAAAAAGACACCACTTGTTCCCATCGCAGGTGCTGTGAATACTTACGAATTGTCTTATGAATATAAGATTTTTCCATTAGCTGCTATAGGTCTTCCAGACAGTTATGATTTCCAAATCCGAGTTCCATTTGATGGTTTAGGTATTGTTCAAGGTGGACGAGTTGAAGTAACTGTAGTTCTTCCAAGATTTGCAGAACCAGATCCAAACGAAACAAAGGGTATTGATTTGAACGGAGCAGAAATAAGTGAAATTTTCTATGAAATGCCAAACGTAAATCGTAAGGCGGTCACATTCGCCTATCAAAACGATCCTTTGTTTACAGTAAGATACCAACATACGCAAGGTTTACAATAAAGAAAAAACTCTCGTTGTGTGAAACGAGAGTTTTTTCTTTATGAGCTTGAAGGATTTTGTTTAAAGTCTTTTTACTAAATTGATTTTAAATTTCTTCTTGATAAACCATTGTCTTTTGCTAAGTTGGAAATATAACCTGTTGAACGGCCAGATGCTGAGGCTATTTCATCATATGAGTATCTCGGTTTATTAGAATATGGTGAATTTGTTTCTTGTAACATTTGTATAATTCTATCATCAGTTAATAAATCAACTTGTCGTTTTATATCTTTTATTTCTCTTGTTTTTCTTTGATCATTCTCTTCGAGTTGAGCTACTCTGCGTTGTAGATCATTGATTTTCGAACTAGTTCTTCCCATATTACACCATCCTCTACATGTGTTTATTCATACTATAAATCAAATGAACAAGAACTTCACTCTTTAATTTAAATACAAAAGCATTAAGAATTAAGAATGAGTCCATCTACAATAAATTCTAGGTGCTCCTAGAATTATATAATTAGTAATTGCTTGGTAAATCATCATAAAGAATATACAGGATTTTGTAACTTCTTGAAGAAATTTAAAGTATAGAAACAGTAACGGGGGAAATGTATGTTTGATGAAAGAGCTGCAATGAAGATGAGACTAGAACAGATTCAAGATTTAGAAATTCGAATCATACAAGAATTTCAAAAGGAAAGAAGTCAAATTTTGAATCGAATTAGAGAATTAGATGAGGAAGCGGAGACAACAAACGCCACTTCCAAAACAATAAAACCAGAAGCAACACTTGCTTCTGCTCAGGTTAAAACCAAATCTCAGAGACGAAAAAATAAAAGAAAGCATACCACTTTTACGAAAGAAGCGATTAAAGTATTAAAAGAACACTCTGCAGCGATTAGTGGAAAGGAAATAGCTGCATCCGTTGAAAAGAGTACAGGAAAAAGCGTTGGAAACATTACGCAATTTATGAATCGTGTTATGACAACTGATTCCAAAGTGAAAAAGCCATATAGAGGTCAGTATATTTATGAAAAACAAACTTCATCGCCGATAGAGGATATGGAGCCAGCTACTTTATCGGTCAGTATTGACGGGGGATCTGAGACTTGATTTTTTTGTTTCAATTTGACAAAAGTGATGATGGGATTGATTTTGTTCTTAACGAAAGAATAGCTGAAGACATGGATACTCAGAGTGAAGAGTTGCTCGGACCACTCGTTTTTTCAACTTGTCAGGTATTAATGCATTATAAAGAAATCAGTAAAAGTGACACGATAATGTCGGGTATGATAGTAGAGACGGATGAGTTTGAAGTTACTCTTAGTGAGGGACTTGGACAATATATTGATCCATTCACTAAAAATAGCATTCTATTTGAGAATGCAAAAATCATAGCTGATCTATTAGTTGAGATTATGTCTCGCACTAATCCGAGTCTAACAAAGTAGATATTTTGTTAGATTCGGATAAACGTACAAAAAACTTTAGAAATCCTTTTAGGAAAGAATTTCGTTTTTTAATCTTGGCCATTGATTGTAACCGATCTGAGGATTGTTTGAATTATAGAATCTTATGTATTCCACTTCTTTAGCATTAACCTCTTTATCTGTTGCTAGTTCTGATTCCCATATTATTTCTTTACGAATAGTAAAGTCCCTTTGTTCTTCTCTTGTAAAATCCCTTTCAATCAACTTACTATTAGCACTGCCAAAATAATTTAAAGTATTAGTTAAGTCTTTTCCTATATAGATTTTGCCATTAGGATAAGTTATTTTGTAAATCACTTTCATAATTTCCCATCCCCCTATGTTCCATTTACTCTAGTGCTCCTGCTCTAGTTACATAAAGTCGCCTTCATGGCGACTATTATTTTTCTTCAGAAAGTGCGCGATAGAGTGTCGATGGAGAAATACCTGTTTCTTGCTGGATCTCTTTTACTGTCATTTCACGAGATTTATACAATATGATTGCCTGCCGTAACTTTTGAGTGTTTGCCTTCGGTCTTCCACCTTTTCTTCCGCGTGCTCTTGCTGCTTTAAGTCCTGCCATCGTTCTCTCTCTAATAATGTCTCTTTCAAATTCCGCAAGAACGGAGAGCATCCCAAACATCGCTTTTCCAGCTGGTGTACTTGTATCAATATTATCTTGAAGACTTACAAACTCTATATCTCTCTCTTTTAATTCATCTGCGATCTCTATTAATCTTTTAGTTGATCGTGCAAGACGATCCAATTTATAGACAACAAACTTGTCCCCAGCACGCAGCATCCTTAATGCCTGGTTCAATTCTGGCCGATCATCTTTAGCCCCTGACATCTTTTCTTGAAAAATCTCTTCGCATCCATATTCATTCAACGCATCCATCTGTAAATCTAATGATTGATCCGCGGTGCTCACTCTTGCATATCCAACAATCACATAGATAACCTCCTACCGTTCTATTTATATAATTATTATATCATTAACGCACCTTTTTGAATTATAGTTTTTGGTATGAGTTTTGGAATAACGTCTCAATGAAAAAGAAACATAAATGTAGTGGGATTATGTGTCTATCAAAAACGGTGGTTTTTGATAGGTGATAGTAAATTTGCATCTTTTTAATTTTGGTAATTTATAGAGTTACTATATGCACATGAAAAAAGAAGACTTATAAAAAGCCTCCTTTTCTAAAATTACGTATTTGCGGGCATTGTTAAAATTTTCAATCACTTAGCTATATCTATGCTTTATCTCAGCAATCAACTTTGGAAGGTTTTCAGTTAATGTCATTATATGTCTTAACCTATTGCCTGCCGTTTGATTTTTTGCTTTGTCAAAATCAATACTACTAATGAGCTCATTGATGTATGGTACAGTATCTGGCTGTGAAGGGGAATATGAGCTAACTGATTTTTCAAGCAGCTTGCTATCTAGTCCCCACTCCGAAGAGAAATCACTTACTGCTTTTTGCATTTGATTTTCTTTCCATATTTCAAATGCCTCATCAAAATTCATACTACTAGATAAATTTCCTGGTACCAACTCAGTATCGACAAACTCTCTTAACAGTTGGGCTTGTTCATTATCTCCCATATTACTTAATTCTTGAATTTGTTGATAGATGATACGCAGTGTTTCACTATCTACTGTTTGCACGCCATTTGATGAGGTGATTTTTGAATCGATTAAACTAAGAATATGATCCGCATCGATTACTTGGGTGCCTGCTAATTTTGTTTTACCGACAAGAATATTGACAGGTGATGGCAGGGGAGGAGTACCAGGCTGCCAGGTTAAGTTTTTAAACGCACCGACATATTGCAACCACGTATGCTCATTCATTCCAAAGGTACTATCATTCCACTTGAATTCGTAGTATTGCTCCACCAGGTTCAACTGCTCAGCAGCATCTTTGAAAGCAAGTAGGAATGCTTCTTTTTTCTTCTCATCATGTTCGATCGTTTGCCAATCTGTGGGATCAGGTAAAGTCGGCACCAATTCAGCAATTTTTATTGCAAACTTCTTTACGGATGTCTCATAGGGTTCCACAATTGCTTTGCTACTCTTGCCACCACTTCCATACAATTTCAAAGCTTGATTTACTATTTCTTCAGTAATTCGAGGGTACTGAAAGTTAATGATCGTACCGAATTCTTTAGCTGGACCAAACACACGATTTGTTCGTGAGTAGGCCTGAATTAAACCTTGAAGTTCAAGTGAACGATCAATGTAAAGTGTGTTCAAACGTTTAGAGTCGTAACCTGTCAGAAGCTGATCTGCCACGATCACGAGGTCTATATTCTTTGGATTTCGTCCACTTCCACCCCGAGTAGCACGTTCCACAACGTCTTCAAAGTAAGCATCCTCGCCGTGTTTTTTATCACCGGCAACAAACGAAATACCTGTAAATGCAGCGTAGTCCTTAAACATATCTTTTACAATTTTAGGATCTAATGGTGTAGGGTCATTTTCGTTACCGAAACTAAACGTCATTGCCACATTCAAATTTTCCCTGCGCGCTGTTAGTTGTTTTTTGAATTCGTCATAATAAGCCATGACACGATTTTTATAAGCAACTGTCAAAATCGCATTAAATTCCTTTCTTTGCGATTGTGATTCCCAGTTATTCAGAATCTCTTCTACAACGCGCGGAATATGTGTTTCGTCATGATATGTAAGCAAGTTTCTTTTTTTCGCTTGTCTTTCTACGTCGGATTCGGATAATTCTTGAACTTGGCGTTCAATTTCTCTATCAGCCAAATCAGGATGTTCTTCTTTCATTTTCTCAACAAGTTGCTCTCTTAAATCTTCATAGCTTTTAAATTCCCCAGTGTTGATATAGTCAACATGGAATCCTAATACGTTTTTATCTGCGATTGCTTCATCAATCGTATATTGATGAAGATTAGGTCCAAATAGCTTTTCAGTCGTATTGATCACTTCACTTTTTTCGTCTATTTTACCTTTAATCTTATTTTCATCAAATAGCGGTGTGCCTGTAAAGCCATAGAAGAGCCCGTTTTTCTTGAAATATCGTTTAATCGTTCCCATCATCTGACCCATTGTCGTACGATGGGCTTCATCGATGATAAAAACAATTTTCTTATCTGCTAAACCAGCATCTTGCGCTTCTTCCAGTTCTTTCACTAAGGAATTCAGTTTGAATGTTGTCGTTACCACAATTCCATTTTTAGGTGACTTGAGTATCTTTTTTAGTTGATAGGTGTGTTTCGTATCATCAACAGACACGGACTCGTATGCTGCGTATGCTTTGAAATTTTCACTGGTGCGGTTGTCAAGCTCACGCCGATCAACAAGAAAAACAACTTTATCAAATCCAGCTCTCGTCGATAGAAACAAAGCCGTTTTAAAACTCGTAATCGTTTTCCCTGAGCCCGTCGTGTGCCATACAAATCCACCGTGGGGTAATTTATCCTTATTGTCCCAACCGAATGCTGCGCCTTCTACAGCCTGCAAGGCATGTACTTGATAAGGGCGCATGAGCATATGCCGTCTATTTTCTTCCTCGCGAGCTTCGTCAATGACTAAGTAATCTCCTACCATTTGATGCGCCATTGGAATCATTAAAAATTGCCCGATGACTTTTTCCCAAGCATTTACAACATTGTTTTTTTTATCAGCCCAATGGAAGACAAAACTAAGATTAAAGTCTTGTGCTGTTTTCGGTGTAGCGAAATAGCGAGTAGCGATTTCAGAAGTGATGACCATCATCTGCGAAAAAGCCATGAAGTTATGACTGTACTCACCGTCACGATAATAACGCATAAACTGCCCATATGCTTTATCAAGCGTTTTGTCCGTACGTTTTTGCTCAATATTGATTAAAGGTAGGCCGTTGATAAGTAAGACAATATCAAAACGGTTGTTATTTGGCGTCTGTACCTCCCTAGCAATCCGGTAGCTTGAATCTCCACCACGTACTTCAGCTTTTTTAAAGATCGTCAAAGTGATTTGTTTTCTTGTGATATGGGGGTTGTCATCACGATAAATACCGTCAATCTTGCCTTTTGATTCTTCAATGGCTAATATTTTTGCAGCCTCATAGCTATTGCTGATTTGATTAACTTTAGACATGACTTGATTGAACTCATTATCCGTTAATTCGACGCCTTCAAGCTGGTCAGCATTGATACGGTTGAGTTCTCTACGCCAGTGTTTAACTAGGTCAGCGACGGTAACTTTCTGCTTATTGCCGTCTAAGAAATCAGGTGCTTCCCATTTATACTTTTGTAGTTCCTTAACAAAGTTCTCTTGAAACGATTTCTCAGAAGCACTTTTTGGTGCATTGCTCATGACTAATCTCCCCCCTAAACAAACATCTCATGTAGATATGCTCTTTTTAGATTTTGTAGTTTTTTTACCTTTCGCTCATGTAAAGTAATAAGCTGGTCTAGTTGATTGAAAAAATTACCGATTTTCTTCTGTTCTTCGGAATCTGGGAACGTAAATTGCATATCTCGAAACATCCCATTGGTAATTTGATTAATTGTTGCACCAAGGTTTTTATCTACTTCGGCTTTAAAAGCATGTGTATCCAGCAAAGCATTAATAAAATTTGATTGCTGTGAACGAATTCCTGTCATAAAAGCGCCTATGACTGTTTTATCCATAACTTTCTTAATCTTCGCATGTTTTCCTATCAAAGAGCGAGAACCATTTCTAACTACTACAATAATATCTCCCTCTTTAACATTACTTGAATTTACTATTTCAGAATTAACATATACATTATCTGCATCAACTATTTCACCATTCTTTACATTTGAGGATCGTAGTACAAAGGTGCCACTTTTATTAACTTCTTTTGGTGAGTAGGTCAATCCGCTATAAAATTCGACTTCTTCATCAAATTTTCGTTGTTCCCAAGCTTGAGTAAATCCTGCAAATCTCCGTTTGGGTTTGTCCTCACCTTCAGCTGGAAACAATTCCGAAAGGTAAGCAGATTTTAACGCCTTTGTCTTTTCTAGTTTACGCTGGTGAAGAGCAATAAGGTCGTCTAATCGTTCAAAGAAACCACCAATTTTCTTTTGCTCTTCTAGTGCTGGAAACAACATCGGCATTTTAGCCATTTGTTTCCCGGAGACCTCCACGAATGTAGAACCAGCTCCGTTTGTTTCTCCGTAGCGCTTTAATTCATGAGTTCTCGAATAGATAAAGTACGAATCTAGTTCACCTTTATGTGGCACGATTGATTGAAAACCTTGATTTGTTGCACCCTCATTAGCGAGGATAGCAGTGTTTCCGATACCTGCACGAGACGTAAATAGGACAGTGCCTATTGGCAAAATCTTAGCCGAGCATTTCTGTAAGCCAAGTTCTGTGATTTTCTTTTGGCTATTATCAACGTAGGTTTGCTCTCCGATTTCGACTGGTGAATACCAATTAATATCTCCGTTCCAGTATTCTTTGTTGCTCGTACTTGGAGTTCCACCGCCAATAATGTCTGCAACTTCCCCCAATTTTTGCTGTTCCCAAGTAAGAGAGTTTTTAAATTCTTTAAATCTTCTTTTTGGTATTAAATTACTTGTTTGTTCCGTCATGATTCCACCACCAATTCACTCATCAAGGCTTCAAATGCTGATTCCAAGTTACGACTCTCTTCTTCAATCGCTGACAACGTATCAGCATAGCGATTGTGCAACATGTGTAACGTGTTTAATTCCTTTTGTAACGGTATTTCTATTAAACGAACCAATGTATCCACTGTATTGCCAAACCACTTTTCATACATCAAGTTGTCGATTTCTTCGTTTGTCAAAGTTAAGATTCGTTCTTGTACAGTTTCTTTAAGTGCTTTTTCATCTGCTTTCACTTCTTTACTGAGTGTTGATTTATCTGCAAGTAACTGTTCAACATTTTTCAGATAGTTATATTCACTGGTTCCCTTGCTCGCTTTTTTTAACTCTGTTTTAATCAACTTGTTATCAAAAGATTCACCGGCTTCATTCAACGTATCGCCTAATGCATTGGCTTCTTCGCTATCTTCAACCTTCGCAGCTTCAACCAAGTCTAACAGCTCTGTTTCAATCTCTTGAATGCAAATTTTCTTTGTTTCAATTTCTTCTAGCTCATCACTGTATAAATGTTTAGCAATCAAATCATTTGGTACGATACTGCCGATCCAGCCGTCTTGCTCGACACGTTTTTTATTGCCAGTTCCCTTCGTTACCATATTTGGTTCACGTGTGCGTCCGGCTGTATAAAAATCACTTAAGGCAATGATTTCCGTATCATGGGACAGTGCATTTTTCCAAATTTCAGCGACAATTTGATAGCCATCATACACATCAATATTGTTGAACGCTGACAAAATCGCTTTTATTTCATCGAGCATGTCATTCATTAACTGGGATGATTTACTAATATTTTCTACATTTCGTAAAGCATCGAAATATTTAATAATAAAGGATGTTGCTTTTCCTTCGATTTCTTTTGATTTTTCAATAACGCGTGAATCGTTGAAGACCCTATGAGAAATCTCCTCAACCGGTTTCAATAACTCAACATAGCCGTTACGGATTTCCTTCAAAAATCGTTCTAAAATATCTGGCACTGTAGACTGCAAAACCTTCAAATCGTCAATATTCTTTTGAGGAACCCCACCAAGTAAGTGTGCATCTACATCTTGCGGAATTTCTTCATCAATTGCTTCGATATACCGAGGAATGTTCATATTGTATTGATTTTTGAGAACATCCTCTCGTTGTACCAATTGGCTATAACCTTTTTCTTCTCTACGTTCAACGAACGTATCTACAATTTTAGCAATATCTTTCTCTAGTAGAACATTTTGTTTCCCTACTTTAGTAAAGCTACGAGAAGCGTCTATAACAAGCACAGGCTCACCAGTTTCACGATTTTTTTTCAATATTATTATGGCTACAGGAATTCCTGTATTGGTAAACAAGTTACTTGGTAAGCCGATAATGGTATCTATGTAATTTTTCTCAAGTAAACGTTCTCGAATCTCTCCTTCTGCGGAACCTCGGAAGAGTACACCATGAGGCAATACAATCGCCATTGTTCCATTTTGTCCTAAGTGGAATAATCCATGTAAGAGGAAAGCAAAATCTCCTTTGGAGTCTGGTGGCAATGCACCAGCTACTTCGAAACGAGGATCACTGACTTTCAGACCTGCTTTGTTCCAGTTCTTCGCAGAATAGGGTGGGTTCATAACAACCGCATCAAACTGTACGCCTTCATTTGGACGTTCTGGATCTTCTGGCCAGTCTTGAGAAAGCGTATCACCATTCTTTATCGTCATCTTTTCTGGACGCACACCATGGAGCAATAAATTCATACGAGTTAAGTTATAGGTCGCTGTATTCTTTTCTTGTCCGTAATAACTTAAATCCTTTTGAACATCTTCATCTAAATGTTTCTTAACCGTTAAAAGTAACGAACCAGAACCGACAGTTGGGTCATAGATTGATTTTATATCAGCCGTTTTCGCTACAATTTGTGCCATAACTTCACTGACTTGTCGAGGGGTATAGAACTCCCCTGCTTTCTTACCGGACTCCATTGCAAACTGACCAATGAGATACTCATACGCATCACCCAGTACATCACCTTTTTGTAATGCAACCATGTTCAAGTCTGCAAATAACAAGATCAAGGCTTTAATATTTTTGCTGCGTTCGTTTAAGTTACTACCTAATGCCGTATCCGTTAAATCCAGCGTAGAACTTGAGAACAATCCTTTGAAGTCATTCGTATCACCGGACACGGCAATCGTACGTTCGAAGTTATTCAAGCTATCCGTTACTTTTTGAACTTCAAAATCTCCAGAATTGATATCTTTTATCCAAGTTTGATAGAGATACTCAGGCAAAACATAATAACCGAGCACATTTTGAATCATTTTATTTAGCTGTTCTCCGTATTCTGCTTGTGCTTTTGTATATTCCTCTACCAATTCAGATTGAGTCGTTTTCTCTAAACCACTGGTCACTTTAAATGTTTCTAAGGTTTTATCACTTAAAAACTTATAGAACATTAATCCAAGCATGTAATCTTTATAACGGCTGGCGTCCATTGAACCACGCAGTTCGTTAGCGCCGTCCCATAATCTACTTTTAATTTCTTCTGAAGTAATCACTTTGTATCCCCCATTGAACTTTCTGATAAATTCTTTGTATTGTGTTGGTATTACTCATTACCTCTAGCAATATTTCTTCTCTATTATAGCAGTTTAATGAAAAATAGATGAAGGCAAAGAAAGAAGAGAATGAGCTGAAATATAGGGATAGAATGAATCCGGGCGGCTGCACTACAGACTAATCAGAAAGTAAAGAACGCTTTCTGTCATTCTGTACGTGTCGCTTCGGTACTAAAGGGAGCGATAACTACGGTCTGTACGGCTGAAAGCCTACATGCCGTAGGTTCCTGCTCTCTTTACGGCTAGTGCCGCCGTACCGAACGAGCCGAAAAAACTTTAAACAGGAAACGGTCTCGGGCATCGAACCCTCTACCGTTAGGCGGCTGCAGCCCTTACGGTCTGTTTTCCAGCCGCCAAAAGCGGTGCAGTGCCCTTCTCCTTCCTTCGTTCTCTTTAGTGTAACAACTCCGCTTATGACAGCCGGAAGGGCGGGCGTTCGGGGAAAGAAATCGGCAAAGCCAAGTCGGCTAAGGGTCCGTAAGGCCACAAAGAACGTGACCTAACGATCCCTAAATCATTGGGCTTCACTCGTTTTCTAACGAAAAAGTCCGTAAATCATGGCCTTTTCCTACCCCTCTCTGGCAAGTTCGCTTCTTCGTGAGCGAACCCTTCCCCCTGTTTGCGCGAATTGTTCAGGTTTCCTCAAACGCGGAAGGGAGAGAGTAAAATGGAAACAATCTATGAAGTAGTAAGGATCAAACAAGTAATCAAGGAAGTGGAGGCAAGCGAAAAGTTCGCAATTCGTTGGCCACAGGATGCTGCGGATGTTGCAGCTCAATTTATTGGAGATGATGATCGTGAGGTGTTCTTTGTGATGTGTCTGAACACAAAGAATCAAGTGGTTGCGGTGCATCGCTGCCATGTGGGAGGATTAAACGCCAGCATCGTCATGCCAAGAGAGGTGTTCAAGGCGGCAATCCTAAATAACAGTGCATCGATCATTGTGAGCCATCAGCATCCGAGTCAAGATGTCACGCCGTCTCGAGAAGACATCGAGGTGACAGCAAGGCTTGTAGAATGCGGAAAGGTCCTAGGGATCGAGGTATTAGATCATCTCATCATCAACACGAAAGCCAAATACTACAGCTTGAAAGAGCATGCTAGATTGTAAGAGAGAGGGAGGAAATCCTCCCTTTTTTTGCTCGTTTCTGCCATTTATATTGAAATGTATTTGTATACAATGCATACAAAATGTTGTACACTATGTATACAAAGTATACAGGAGGGTGAAATATGAAAAACGCAACTTGTCGGATTGTTGATAAGTTCCCTGAATTTGAGGATAAACTACATGTCTATGAAAACATGCTGCTGGTCGATGAAGCGCTGAAGGAAGTAGATGATGTTCAGGCAACGTTTTTAAAGTTAGCGTGGTTTTTTGAAGATCCGGAAAAGGAGACGTTTAATCTTGGCTTGCTGTATCGTCATCTAGATAATGACTGGCTTGAATTTGCCCTGGAGTTAGTGACGGAATATTTCAGGAAAGATACATATTTGATTCAAAAGCCAACGTATTCCTTGATTCGTGAGGGATCACACTATAAAAGCATGAGTCAATTTGCGGACTACTTAAGTGAACAAGGGCTGCGGTACGATCGACAGAAGTTAAATTTATATTTTGAACGCGGGAAAGTACCCCATCCCGATCTTGTTGTAGGCGGAGTGAAGTATTGGTCCGATGAGACAGTTCAGACATATGCAGTACAAGAGATAAATCGAATGGGATTCATCCAACAGGAGGCAAAAAAATGACACTTGTACAATACAACCAACGCTATGAGGAGATTATTCATGCCGACTGGCCCCGTGATAAAAAGGACAAAAAATTGGCTGAGCTCATGACAGAAATGGAGCAGGTATACCAGATTCCCATGTTAAGGAATGAAGAGTGGGAAAGAGAGAACAAACGAGTGATTGCTCTGTATAGAAAAGTGAGCTTATCAAGGTCCTTTTAATAAAAATAAATCGATCTCCGGGTTGGTTGACCTAAGATCGAATGTTTATCAGCAGGCGGTATTACGCCTGTTTTTTCTTTTTGTTTTTGAGGGGGATGCCCCTTTTTTCGCTTTGTTCGATCGCTTTCTTTGCTAGTATCTGCGCTTCTTCTTTCGACATTTTCATTTGCTTTTCCCCTTTACTAGTACTCTTAATAAAAGTATGGACGGGTTTTTGAAAATCTAAACATATCTATCCCCCATCCCCCATATATATAAAACAAAGTCTAGGACACTCTGACACTGTCCTAAGTGAAAATGCGGAAAAGAGGGGTAGGAATGGAGAGAGAAGAGGCCGTCATGACGAAGAACAGGAAGAAAAGATCAGATGCAAAACGCGACATCAAGCCGACAATTTCTAGCAATCTTAAAGATTGTATATATAGCTTGTCTTATATCACACATACACCTGTAAAGGACGTAGCCGTTCTTTTGTGTGAGAAGGGGTTAAGGTCAAGAAAAGTCATTGAACACTTATCGCAGCACTTCAGACGAGATTACCAATTCATGAGTACGGTGTTTATAGGGGAATGGGGAAGAGAATCCTTGCAGCGGAAATACCAGCCAGGAAAAAACGAACGAATCACAGCGCGCTTCTCCCAAACGTCTTATGAGGATATATACGTTTTATCTTCTGCTCTAGATGTCACTCCGTCCAAAGCCACAGCTTTATTGTTGGATGCCAGTATACGCAATGTGAATTTGTTGAACGCTTTTGTGAAAGTATCCCTTCAGGAACATTTGGACGATGCAAGAATGAAGGAGCTTAAACATGTGCTGAAATACATCAATAAAAATAATCCTTACAGCGAGGAGATTTCTTGGTTTACCTTGATGGATATGATTTTTCAAGATATGAAAGAAAAAGCAGGTGATGTGAAAGGGATGGTTTCCCACTGGTTAGAGAAATACAAATGATTGCAAACGCTCAACGATTCGTAAGAGCTGCATCGATGGGATCGTTTAGATGACTTCAGGTATCTAAGGACGTATAAACTGGTGATCAGAGAGAAGGATTCATCCTTCTCTCTTTTTTGCTTGAAGCAAAGAGATTTTTTGTCATGACTGCATTCGCCTTTAGGCGGAATTTTTCTTTAGAAAAGGCTTTTGAACGATTTAAAACCTTTTCTTGGGAGGCTGCACGACAACCTGTAAAAAAGCAAAGAACGCTTTTTAACAGGCTGTAACGTGTCGCTGACGGCACTAAATAGCTCGATAACCACAGCTTGTACGGCTCATACTCCGCCTACAATCTGTAGGTTCCTTATCCATTTGCCATTCTGGCCGTACCGCACGAGCCGAAAATCTTAAACGAATAAAACCTAACGTGGAAGCAGCCCTACGGCTGCTATTGAATAAGATTTTGCCCTTTGCCTTCCGAATCGTACAATCACACAATCCGAGCTAACCTTCCAACAGGTCGAGCCTCCTAGGCTTTGCCCTCAACCTGATGGAAGCTAAGTCCGATAGACAACAAGTCAAGGGGCACAAAACTTTTTTATTACACACGCTTCGCAACATAAAAAACTTTTCCGCTAAGAGCTCCCTTGACTCCTTCTCTATGCTCATTGTTCGTTTCTCCTGTCAAAGGGGCAAAATCCTTCCCTTTGGGGAAAGCTTTCGCTTCGGAAGGCAAAAATCAAAAGGAGGAAAAGCGAAATGAAAAAAAGCGTGTATGAAATCGTTACAGAGAAGGTCATGGAAGAGCTAGAAAAAGGAGTTGTCCCTTGGCGCAAGCCTTGGATAAACGGAGGTGCGGTGAATTGGAAAACGCAAAAGGCATATAGGGGGATCAATGTTTTTATTCTAGAATCCGGAGAGTATGCGACATATAAGCAAATTCAAGAAGCTGGTGGAAAGGTAAGAAAAGGCGAGAAATCGCACATCGTGGTCTTTTGGAAGTGGTTAGAGAAAGAAGATGACGAAAGTGGAAAAGTCGAAAAAATACCTTACCTTCGGTACTACCGAGTATTTGAGATCAATTCCCAGGTGGAGGGGTTGAAAAGTAAAAGAAAAGAAACGTCATTTGACCATGATCCAATTGAGAAAGCCGAAGAAATTTATCAAGGCTATCTCAACGCTCCCGTTTATACATTCTTTTCAGGAAAAGCCGTTTACTATCCAACGCTAGATAAAATTAATTGCCCGCCATTAAAGGACTTTCCGAAAGTCGAAGAATACTACAGTACCTTGTTTCATGAAATGGTGCACAGCACAGGGCATAAAAACCGGCTAGCTCGTTCAGGAGTGACCACTCAGAATGTAGCCTTTGGGGATGAAGTTTATTCCAAGGAAGAATTAGTGGCGGAAATGGGGGCCGCAATGCTTTGCGGTGTTGCTGGTATTGACAACAACACCATTAGTAATAGCGCCAGCTATATCCATTCATGGCTAAGGTCGTTGAAAGAAGACAGTCGTCTTGTGGTTCAAGCAGCTGCACAAGCCCAAAAAGCAGCGGATTACATTCTAGGAAAAGAAGAACCTGAAGGCGAGTAAAAAGCAGTAACCTATAACATCACAAGCACAAAGGATCGGTCATCTTCCTGTCAATCAAGGAAGATGACCTTATATAAAATAAATTCAAGTTACTGTTATTTAATTCCAGGTATGGCCAGTGGGAATTAAATTACGAAGAGAAAGTGAGGAGTATCCTAATAGATTGTTAAAATAATGCCTAAATGGTGTAATTTAGTTAGAACGTCCAGGAACAGGAAAATTTTAATGGCATAAGTCATAAGCGCCCGAGTCATAAATGGGTGCTTATCCGTTCAAAAGATTGAAGGGAGTAAAGTCGATATGAAAAATCAAAGTGTTGTTACTTGTCCTTATTGTGGTAGCGAACTGGTGCAGCAGCTGGGGGAATACTATTGTGATTTTTGTGTAATGAACGTTCCAGAGACGCTTGTGCAACGCAATCATGAAAGAATTTCAGTTCGTGTAAGAGATTTTGCGCTAGAAGTCCATCTTGAGAGGACAACGCCGGAATTAATGACGCTATCGACCTTCGAGTTGCTTAGTTTATTGAAATATGCACGAGCTGAAAGAACAGCGTTATATCGTTATCTGAACACCTTTTATAAGGCACGCAAGCAAGGTAATACGGATGAGTTTAAAGAGTCTGAAGAATATAGTGGAACGGAATACGAAAAGATTACACGTAAAATGTTTGTTCTGGAAAACATTATTCGTCAGCGGTTGGGGTATGTTCCGTATCGAATCACTGATGGATATTTGGCAAAATACGTAGACTATATGAAAAAGGATAAGCATAAACCAATGGTAATCCGCCAGCAGAGAAATGAAGAAATGAAAGCGTGATGTTATGGCCTTCAAAACGCAGGAGAAATTAGGTAGCGTATTCGTAAATACTCTTTGTGCTTGAGTATTGTATGTTACTGCATAACTCCGGTTGATCCCGGAGTTATTTGATTGCATTAATAGTGTTTAAATGGTCAAAAGCATGAGGTGTCCAACATGCAGTTTATTAAAATAAGAAACAAAGTCAACTTCATCAGTAACGGGTGAATGACAATAAAAAACGACCAGATTTTTCTGGTCATTCACTTTTAGCCTTCTTCCGCAATCGCACGCTTTAACGGAACAAGCCCGTAAGATTAAGAATTTATCCTGCTACGTTTGTTTAATAAAGATTTAGCGTGTCTTAATTTAGTCAAAAAGTGGCATGAACAACAAAAAAGACCAAAAAAGCATTCACTAAATAGCTTAGGGTTTAATTTTGTTGTATTATGCTTCGTTTTAGCAATCTTCGATCTGTTAAAACTTCAATTTGTAAAGGGAATGTCAACAGATAAAGATAGCTTCCAGTTGGTACACAAAAAAACCTCGTTTCCACACCGAGAGTTTTTCTTTTTTCCTAATTATATGTATACTTTATCTAATTATATAATAACGTATTTCCATTATTACCTAACGCCATACTCATGAAATATATCCCCTAGATGAAGTAATAACAAGTTCAGAAAAGTTCACTCAAATCTTGTTCTTTATTGGTTAAAAACGGATCTATCGCTTACCAATAAGAGAGTTGTAGGTTTTCAACCTAATACACTATTTGGTGTTTTTCCGCTAGGGAAAAATGAAGTTTCTTATCCATTAAAAAATGTTGCCAGCGTAGGTGTTTCAACAAAGTTCTATATGAAGCGTTTTGCAATTGGACTATTTCTATTATTTATTGGTTTAGGAATGCTGGAGCTATCTTTTTTTGGTGGACTTATATTATCAGTTTTAGGTGCATTGCCACTTCTAAACTCATTTACAAGCAATATGGTTATTACAAATAATGCAGGTCAGTGCGTTAATATTGAAATGTCCATCATTGAAAAGGATAAAGTCCAACAGTTTATAAATAAAGTAAATGTAGCGATTGCAGACGCAGCGTAGTATAAGGTTGCTAGTTAAGAGAGAGCCTAAAAGCTCTCTCTTTTTAAATGAAACTCTGTTTTTTATATACCAAATGATATCTGTTCAGGAGAAAGGGAGGGTATACATATGGCAGTAATATTGACCGTTAAAGAAAGGGATAGAATTCTAAGTTCCTTAGATGATGTTCAAGCAAACTTTCTACAGCTGCATCTCAAGAGAAGCAAGAAAACAGTCTTTGCTAATCATATGGCACGTAATAAAGGATTAGTGTTTCCTGAAGATGTACCGAGTGAAGAAATCGAATGTTACTTGATGAGTGGATCCTTGAGGATTATATAGACAATGGTTTTGTGAATCCTGAAACTCCTTGTGAATGCGGCAGACCACTAAGGTATCAATATATCGTTAAACATAAGGGGACTGGAACTGTGCGTAGGTTTGGTATTACCCATTTTGAAGAACATACCGGTATTCCACCTAATCTTATTAAAGTAATTGTTAATGGCTTTAATTTTATCGACTACGAATTGGATGAATTGCTCTATAAAATAGATACTGGTTGGCAGCTACAGAATGAACTACCTTTTATTCCTGAAGATCACCCTTTTCCAAAAGACATGCAGCTGCATGTGGATGCCAACGTTCCACTGCTTAATAGACAAGTAAAAAGGGTTAAAACTTGCTTATTTAGCTGCACTGGAGGAGAAACAACTACTAGAAGACAAATGGAAGTAGAGGTTCGATCAAAACAGCATAATAGAGGTGGTGAAGAACGGGTTCCTTGGCAAGAATTTTTTTTTGAGAACCAGGAACTACCTGCCATAGACATTGGCCACAAAGATTTTGTTATAGCTGGATATAAGGATGTAATAATGAAGTACTTGGATCAGGGGATTAGTAGTACTAGAGTGATATGTGAACTACTGATTAAGGAACACGGGGCATCTAGAGAGCGATACAGCACTAGTAAACAAAAATTTACCCTTCAGTATGTATGCACTTAGAATAGTTAGTAAAGCAAGGGAACATTGGTCTTATTCGAAGGCCGTTACTATGGAAAGGCTTCTACTCCAATAAAATGTTAAAGAGGAGGCATCAAGGTGTATGGTATCTCGGAAAAAGCAATTGCGTAAGAAGCAGTGGGAAGAAATTGATCTTACGAACTTTAAACTTTTACCATCAGCTAAACCGCCTTTTTTTCATGGTAGCACTGTAAGGAAAGCAACCCAATATCTTTGGAATAAGAAACTTCGTCCGACAGTGTTGGAACAGCAAGAAAATAAGTGCTGCATCTGTAATTGGATACCCAAGAATGCCAGTGAATTAAGGCGTCTACATTTGCATGAAATAGAGATCTATGATTTTGAAAATAAGGTATGCCATTTAATCGAGATCAAACTCATTTGTAGAGAATGTCACTCATTTCAACATATAGGAAGAACACAGTCCGTATTAAATAAAAAACAATGGGAAGACTTAATGCAGCATTTCATTAAAGTCAACAACTGCTCTCCAGACGTTGATTTTGATTTAGTATTGGCCAAATCCTTACAAAGTGAAGGGTATTTTGAAGCGCAACGGAAATTGACTTCTGGAATGACAATAGAAGAAAGAATGAAACTAGCAAAAGAGCCGGTTCGTTTCACCATTAATCCTGGTATTCCTCTTGCTGAAGAATTAAGAATGCACTTAATGAAACGAAAATTATTGTATGATGGCAGTTATCAATAACCAAAATATAAGAAAAAATTAAATACTTCCCAGTAGTATATACCTTGAAACTCTGTGTTGCTATTGCTATGATGTTATTAACCTGTCACTAAAAACAACTATTATTGTAACACTTGAACTATGGCGAATTGCATGGTGATAGGGAGAAGGAGGTCCGAAACCTTAGACCGTGGGAAGTTAAGGTGTCGGAACAACATGGCTTTTAGCGTTTTCTTACAAAATACATTATCACCTGTTTCTGAATTAGGAAAAAAGAAAAACCCTCGGTGTGGGAACCGGGGGTTTTTTGTGTTTAGAAATAGAATTTATTGGTTAGACTTGTAATAAACATCTAAGAAGAGGTGAGTGGGAAAGGGCTTTGATGGCCTACTTAAAGTCCGAGTGATGGGAACACAACCCTTATCACCTCATAAATATTAGGGTAAAGCTATGTGGGAATTGTTAGTTTTTGTTCATTAGCACTCTAAAAATAAATAAGCCAAGGTTCCCGATAGATACTGCCCAATCAAGACCTTTTCTTAGTTTATTTTCGTGAGTGGTAGTGAACTTTAGCGTTTTCTTTAAAAAGTCCATTACCATCTCCCTGTTTCTATATATTAGGAATTTGGATGGCCGACCTTGGACTCTATAATTATACCAGCAATTTCGGATAAGTTAACCATACTTATCCATCTTTTTATTTTCAGATACTATTTGTGAATGTAAATGTGAAAAGGAAGATTTATAGAATAATAAATAATAAAGGTTATTTAAAAAAATTGAAGAATGTAACATACGCTTATAAGAGATGAGAGCTGGGTTTCTTAATTATTTACATACAGTCAGGGGAATAAATTGTTAAAGATATTGAACGCGTTGTAGCTGTCTATGATTGGCAAGATCCCGTCAAAATAGATTTTCCTATTCTCTAGCTATTTTCTCTTGCCTATTCACACAGTGATAGCATTGACCTTCCCACAATGCCGTGCTCATGTCGCATTAGGACATACCGGCATGTAAATGTCATTATTTAGCATTTCAAGCGCAAGTGCTTTTAGTTGAGGATCACTTAATGAATTAATACCTTCAGCAACCGCCCTTTTTGCTGAACCTATCGCAGCATCATCAACTAAATTCTGAGCTTTTATGAGCTGGCTTAAATAGTCTTGAAGACCCCAGCTATACGGACTTACGCCTTCATTATCTGAATCGTCGCTTTTTAACCGTTGAATCAATGAATTTAACTCCTGGTCTGTAGCCATTTGAACAACTCCTCCAATTCCATTTTTTAAATGATAGTTTATACTACCCTATTTAGCAGCTGGTTAAATACAAAATATTTCGGGTATAGATTTTCACGTTTAGTGGAGGAAAAGAAAAAGCCCTACAATAGTAGAGCCTTTGAATAGATTTAAAATGATCATTGGTGAAGAGTTCAAGTTCTTTTAAGTATTTTGTTTGTTAAGAAAGTGTTTAATCCAATGACTAGGCCGATAAGTATAGCTCTAATTACACTATGTTCCATGTATAGAGCCAAGAGTACACAAAAGACAATAGAAATTAATCCTAAAGTAATTAAGTTTACTTTCTCTTTTGCTGCCATATTTCCTTTTTTCTCCTTCATCTACTAACATCCCTAAATAAAAAAAGCCAAATTTCAATTGAGAAAGTTGGCTTTTTTCACTCTATGCAGTCGTATTATCTATTTTTTAATTTTGAAGCTCCAATGCTGATCATACTATATTTTTCTTGAACAGATATTTATTCAAAAGAAATAGAACTAAACCGATAATAGAACCTGTTACTGAAGATCCTATGATAACCAGAAAAATTTCTAACATACTTACAGGACTCATTAATTGAGTAAATGAAAATAACATCAATAATAAACTGGGTATAACAAACCATAAAAATTTTTTCATGTCATCCTCCCACTAATTTATTGTTCGATGTCTTGTGATTTCTCCTTTTTCATTTGATCTTACATAAAGTTTAACGTATTTGTCTTGAATAGTTATACCTACATCCCCAATTTTATAACCCCACGAAACATTAGCTCTACAATAGACTTCTGCTAGTTTTGTACTTATGTCTGTCTTTCCTTTTCTATAATTGTCAACCTGCCAAATACTTACTGAGGCTCTTTTTATATAGCTAGAGTCATGCTCTGCAGTTACCTTTGAACCGTTATAATTAAACCAACCAGAAGTATAACCACTCCACAATTTTAATCCTACCCAACTTTTTGCTGTATAACTAGTACTAGCGTGTTTCTTCTTACTAGCAGCAGCTACTGAAACAAAACCTTCAGGCGTTGGACTAGTTTGTTCTACTCCTTCTACTGTATTTTGCACAAAAAATGTGTAGTCATCTGTAAATATGAGATCAGTGTTGTTGTTTATTGTATATGCCCTAAAGGCACCTTGTTCTATTTCTTCATCAATATAAGCTGGTACATCAAAAGGTTCATTAGGATTGGTATATTCCTTTGGGTCAACACCAGGCATTGGATCTGGACCAGGGTATTCTGTTTTGGGCATTGGCTTGACTGGATGTGTTATCAAAAAATTATCAATTTCGGTGTCAATTGAGGCATCAGCTGGTAGGGCTCTTAATGTGTTTACTAATTCAATTTCTAGCTCTTGAACTTCCTCAATAGTTGTATAATCTTCGACAGGTAAGGGATTACTTGCAGCATTAACTCCACTTGTGAAAAACAAAGAAAGTCCTAGTGCGCTTACGGTTAAAGCATTTAACAGTTTTTTAACCATACTCAAAAAATCCTCCCTTTAACAAAAAAGTATTTTTTTGTAAATTTTACATTTACTAGTTAATATTAATTACTAAAACTGTCATTTTGTGCGGTAATTTGCACTTATTTTTATGTGTTATTCTGCACATCCAACTTTAAAAACCCAGCTAGCTACCTTTATAAAAGATTAGCAGGGTTTCTTAATTATTTTTTAAAGGGCTATTGCGTTTTGCCGAGTAAAAAAGCAACGACTCACTGTTCAGCTCTCGCACCCGATAGTTGAAGATAAAAGCTAATTTTTAAATTTGAGGGTCAGATATTTTATTTTCGATAAAATATTTAGCTTGACGCTTGAACATCTCAATATATGATTCTTTATCCACACTTAAATCACCTAGTTTGATCTCCAAGTAACCAGATTCATAGATGTGAATGACTATGTAGATTTTACCTTTGTAAGAAACTTTATCCCCACTCTTCATCTTAAGTTTATCTCTCCTTTAAAAATTACACATGCAACAAATAATTTCAATTTCTTTTATAATTAATTTATCATTATGTTTAAAACTTTAAAATATAAAGAAATATTTGTATTAAAGTTCGTGATATTTAGGGCTATGATTATCGTTTTACCGGTATGACTATAATGAGAGCATATTGGTCTGTTTATGGTATATACGATTAATGGAATTCTGTTTAGGGTATAAAGTTTTTATAGTTATCTTAAATGATAATTTACAGATTTAAAATTTAATAGAGGTAACAAAACCGCTGAATACTTAGTAATAAAATTGGATAGACGCTTAATCTTATCTACTCCAACTATTCAGCAAAGGATTTATGAATGTATTGAATGTGAATGAACTTATTTTATTGACTTAGTTATAGTTATTTTTTATGAATATTGATTAATGATAGACAAGTCTTTTAATTAGAGGTCACTAGAATTTAGTGTAATGGGTATAGTAAGAATAACAATTGAAGGATATTTGGAGGAAATATTAAGTATGAATGAAGTGAGTAAAATAAAACGAAAACAACGTACAAACTTATATAAAGAAATGCTTCACTCTTACAAAAATGAGTTTGGTGAAATGAAATTTAGAGCAAGAAAAATTAATGACGACTGTATAGTCACATACGCAAATAGAAAGCTCTTAGAAGTTATGAACCTTGATGAGGATGATATAGTTGGAAGTTCAATTTCCGACAATAAACTGTCTTCAGAAGAAATGAAAAAGGCTTATGATATGGCATTTAAGGGAAATGAAGTTTTCTTCTATTTTTTTCCTCAATCAGCACCAGAGGTTTTTTTATTCGTTTTTTGTGAGCCATTCATTGAAGATGGATATGTAACAGAAGTTATAGGTCACTGTGCATCTTTGAAGAATCAAGAAGAAGGAATGATTGGTGAGTTGTTAAATCATTATAAACCATTCAAGATTATTAATTAATTTTATAATCTTCATTTGTTGAGAACTACTTATTGTTGCATGATATCCAAAAGAATAAAAACAAAGATAGAAGTATTCTATTCCTTTTATTGTTGTCCGAAGGGCTTTCTTAGATAAGAAGGTGAATTAAATAAGTTAGCTGGAGGGGGTCAAAATGATTAAAGCAAATATTGGTGATGTCATACTTTTTAATGAAAGAAAGGGGAAAGTTGTATCTGTATTACAGAATACAGTTGTTGTTGATACAACTAACTTCACTTCAATTAATAATAATGAAGAAGTTAAACTAGTTGTTAGACATAAGGATTATCGTATAATATCGAACTAAAGCTAATGCTTAATAATCCCACAATGTGGCAATATAGCTGTTACATCCTAATTAAAATAATGATTGTAATGATAAGAAAACGAAAGATATCTTCTTTCGTTTTTTATTTGTTTAATTTTATAATATCAATTCTGAATCAATTTTTTAATATATATGTACACCAGTTAGCTCTTTTTATTTATAAATTTTTCCATGAATAATAGCAGTCTGTCTCCATAAATGAGCATAAAAACGGCATATCCAAACATAAAAAGCATATTACTCCATAATTGGCTTCCCGTTTCATTTAAATGGGGTAAAAGACTCATTAATTTTAAACCACTAATAAACCCAATAAAAATAGATGAAACTATATTAATTTTTATGCTTAATTTTAATAAAAGAATAATGGTTATCCTCTCCTTGTACCATAACGTTAAACATACTTATTTATTATTAATTTCCATCCTAGAAAATTGTATTCAAATGTGGAACTCTTAAATATTAGTTACATTAATCATGAAAATATGTGGCAAACTTAGACAAAACAAACGGAGTTGCTGTTCGTTTCTTTAAAAAGGTGCAAATTAAACCCCAATTAGACGAAGATCCACTTAAAATAAATAAAGATCTTACAGTTACACTTAATCAAATAAAAGGCATCTATAAAATACCTTTAAATAGCGATGTGACTGTCCGAGAGTTTCACGTAGGAATTTAAAAGACACATTGTAGTTTGGTCTTTATTCGTACCATTATAGATCAAGCCAAACTTGAAGAGAATATTTTTGGTCCCCTACTTCAAATAAAGGATCAAGAATTACATGTTGCAGATATTATATATGCTTCTTCTCTACATACAGTTAATTCAATGAACGAAATAGTAGCGAGTATAAAGAACGGGAATGCTGTTCTATTAATAAATGGAGAAATTATTGCCTATTCAATAGAGATTAATCATTTTCAAGGTAGAAAGAACAGATAAGGCAGAAAATGAAGTGGTCATTAAGGGGCCAAAAGAAGCGTTCACCGAGAATATTAGTACCAACATTTCCTTAATAAGAAAAAGAATAAAAAATCAGAATTTAATTGTTGAGAGCAATAATACTTCAAAAGATCAAATAATGAAGTGTATATTCTCTATATTCACGATCTTGCTAATAAAGAGATGTTGCTCAAGATAAAGAAAAAGTTAGATTCTATGGATATTAAACTCCAATTAAAATTTATCTTTGTTAGAGCAGGAGATTGAAGACCGTCCAAATCGATGTTTCCTTAAGTTATACACAGGTGTTATGTTAACTATGATCTGGTTTACTATCCTTTTCTTAACGGTTATGAGATTTTCATAGAGTAGAGGATTCATGTTTGTTATAACCAAAACATTATCTTTCACTATCTTTCTTCATCATTCTAATCTAATTGTCCCTAAAAATTACATTTTTGGTTATGAAGTATCTAGTTTAGATAATTCAAGCATTGGGAAATTAGAGCCTATGTAGTCTTTTAAAGAACAAACTAAAAAGGAGGAAAACAATGTACAACTTCAATGGAGTAATAGATTCTTGGATGGTTTATTTAGGAAGATTGCCAGATTTAATTCTTGCTATTTTAGTTTTATTAATTGGTTGGCTGATTGCCTCATTGGTTGCAAAAGCAGTAAAAAAAGCATTACACAAAACAGATTTTGATAACAAAGTCGCAAGGTGGATGAAACCTGATATTCATGAAGACCAAATCGAACAAACCCGTACAAGCAAGTATTCTTCTGAAGAAGTAATTAGTAAAGTTGTTTTTTGGATTCTGATGGCAGTAGCCATTGTTATGTTTTTGAACATGCTAAGTCTTCCGTACGTCGCACAACCGATCTCAAATGCTTTAGGAGTGATTGCGGCAGCAATTCCTAACCTACTTAAAGCGGCTCTAATCGCGGCGGTGGCTTGGTTGATTGCCTCTGGTTTATCGATCCTAGTTAAAAAGTTAGGTCAGAACACAAGGTTTGAAAGGTTACTACACCGTTGGAAACTGACTCGTGATCCTCGTCAATCTGACAAAGCTGTTCTCTCTGCATCAAAGGCAGTATTCTACCTCACATTGTTATTGTTCCTGCCAGCTGTGTTATCTGCTTTAGGCATTGAAGCCATATCTGAACCATTGGAGGGTATGCTGACAGGCCTCTTCGCATTTTTACCGAAACTTCTAGGAGCAGCAATCATTCTTTTTGTAGGGTGGTTAGTGGCTAAGGTCGTTAAAGAGATTATCGTTAACTTCTTAGAAAGCATTGGTACAGACCGATTAGCTTCAAAACTTGGTGCGGATCGTGCACTAGAAAAGACATCTCTTTCTCAGATCATTGGAACAATCGTTTATGTATTTATCTTAATTCCAGTTGTTATTTCAGCTTTAGAAACGCTTGATATTAATGGGATTTCAGGTCCTGCCATCGGAATGTTAGGTCAGATCATGGACATGATTCCGAATATTATTGTTGCCATCCTTTTAGTAGCTGTTGGATTGTGGCTTGGCACATCGGTGAAACAAGCAGTTACATCATTATTAGAACGAGTTGGATTCAATGGCATCTTCTATAAGATGGGTCTTGGTTCACTTCATAAAACTAATCAGACGTTCACGATCTCAGAAATGATTGGATATGCGGCTCAAGTCGTAGTTGTGCTGCTGTTTACGATTGAAGCACTTCAGCTCGTTAAGCTAGAGAGCTTAGTAAACATACTATCCGTTGTAATTGCGTATATCCCGATGGTGTTAACAGCTGTGTTGATACTAGGAATCGGTTTTTATGCTGGAGACCTTGTGAAACGTGTTGTTCAAAGTATGATCAAACAACAAACAGAAGGAAAACTTCTTGGCAATATCGCAAAGTATACGATAATCACCCTAGCATTCTTTATGGCTCTTGATCAGCTTGGAGTAGCGAAAACAATCGTAAATGCTGCATTCATCCTCATATTAGGTGGATTTACGATTGCGTTTGGTCTAGCATTCGGATTGGGTGGCCGTGAAGCGGCTGGACGTACGCTGAATAAATGGAGCCGTAAGATGGAAGAGACGAAGATTCAAAATCCAGACCCGGCAGAATGGAAAGACAAGACGAGTTTAAAAGATTTCCGTACAGATTCTTCTAAACCGGAAAGCAATCTTATAGACGTAGATATTAATAAACCGCATACAATTGCAAAAGATCGTCAGTTTGATGATTTAAACACACCTAAAGATGAAAAAGACATCAATAATAAAACCAATCGGAAAGAGTAAATAAAACAAAAGAATGAAAAACGGCGACTCATGAAGGTAAAGCAACCTTTATGATTCGTTTTAATTAGAGAGGTAATTCTTCCGGGATATAGGTCCAATTTTTTTAAAGAAGTGAACCTTTTTTTAAAAATTGAATATTATATGAGTGCCAATACTTTGGCTAGTTCTTAAATCAAGAAGTTACTTAAAAAGTGCTTGAGATTATCCTCAAGTACTTTTTTCTGTTTGCAATATTAAAAACTATTGGACGAGTTCATACTGAGAAATTCTAGTTTATAGCCTCTCTTTAGTGTTTTATTCCTCGTTTAGTACGTTTTTATTTTGTTCTTATACTTCAGTTCTAATATATAGAATACATTTGAGCATAGGATATTTTCTTTTATGAAATTAGTTAAAAATAGTGGATAACCATGATTCTATTACTTAAATATTTGAGGTGAACAAAATTAATAAAATTATGTTAGATATAGACAAGGTAATTAAGTATCTTGATGGTTTTAAGCAGTTTATGATTGAAGGAAAAAACTTACATACCAGCAAACGCAAGTTTTAAGCATTATCGCCAAAAAAGAAAGGCAGTATATTGGTGAAGTTTCTAAGCTTTTAAACACTAATCCTGCTTCAACTTCAATAACAATTGAAAAGTTGACAATTAAACAACTTGTTACACGAACATATGATAGAAGAAAGGTGCATGTTAGCTTAACTGATTTCGGACGGCAAGAATATAATCGGTTAGAGGAAAAAAAGGTAATTATATTACAAGACTTACAGAGTTCGCTTACTGAAAAGGAGATAATGTTAATTAATTCGAAAGTTTTGGGACAAACACTTGAGTGTTTGATAAATTGGCTGGTTACATTTATATCTTCAGGAAACACTATTCCTTTATCACGTGCCATATGATTAGCAAAGACTGTTTTCTTGCTTCTCTTGAGATGCAGCTGTAGAAAGTTTGCTTGAACAGCATCTAAGGAATTAAGGATTCTATCCCTTTCTTTAACGGTCAATATTACTGCCATAGCATTTAGACAACGATTGGCTAGAACTCGCATTAGAGCTCATTACTTGTTATTTTAGGGAAGAGACTTATCTCGTTCAAAAGCCTTCTTATAGTCTCATCAAAGTTGGATCAGATTATCTGAATCAATCTGAGTTTACTCGGTACTTGACCGAACAGGGAGTCCGATATGACCGTCAAAAAATAAACTTGTATTATGAACGAGAAAAAGTACCGAAAGCCGATTTCTTATTAGGCAGTGGCACAAAATATTGGCATCTATCTATGGTACAAGCCTTTAGTGAACAGGAGAAGAAGCGAATGATACAAATTGGATAAATTTGAAAATATTCAACGACGTTTGATGAAAGCTTTCTGGACATGGGAGGATGTAGGTGTTGGTTATGAAGTGTGATAATTATAGTGGAAACAAGAGCCTCTATGGGGAACTTGGAAGAGACCAATAACCTTTTCTTCCCTTCTTACTAAAAGAATATGGTTATGAATCTGACGTTATATAAGCAATTCAGAACAGAAAGTATCCTTAATGATTAAGAGAGCAGCAATAAAATGATTGTTAACATATATGTCGTTGTATATGTTGATTTCAAAAACAATATGAACTTTAAAACACTTTAAACCCATGTTTTCAATGCTAACTTTTATTGATTCTATCCAACAGATCAACAAACGTGAATAATTCCTCTTTTGTTAAAGAGGTTTCTATCTGATTTATGATTTTTTTTTGTTTATTTTTTAAATCTCTCGCTAAAAACATTCCTTTTTCCGTGAGGTTAACAGTCACAATACGTCTGTCTACTTGATTGTGCGTTCTTTGGATAAGTTCTTTTTTTATAAGTTTCTCTGTTAGTGCAGAAATAGAAGGAGGCGAGACATCCATCTCATAAGCAATTTCACTTATGTTCATGTCCTTACGCTTTAAGAGGATTAATAAAAGATTAATTTGCCTAAAGCTATGGGGTTCTCCGTCTGTCATTCTTGTTTTTAAGTATTCTACTGTTTTGAATAATGTAAACAATTCCATTGTCTCTTTCTTCAAGATTCCTTCCTCCCCACATATATTATAACTTAGCTATAATATAAGGTATTATATATGATATTAAAAGAACCTCTAAAAATATAAAGATTCTACTGCTATTTTGCACAACAAAATCAATAATTGAATTAACATCTTATTTTAATGAGGTGTACATTTCTACTTTCCATTAATATATATTCAATGGGAAATTTAAGATTATATCAACATACCCTCGTCTTAATTTAGTGGGTGGAGAGAAGTCTCAAAATACCCTATTAAATGTTATATAAACTATAACACATAATTTGGTAAAATTTTTCGAATAATAAATTTCAAGTACATAAATTTATTACAAGGAATAGCACTTTTATCAGTGGCGCTATAACTTATGTATTTGCACATTAGGAGCATTCTTTCGAAAAAGTTACATGATGATTGAACATAAAAATTGACACAAAAAAAACCACCCTTAAAATCAGGGCGGCCTGTTGAGTAAATAGAGATTACTTAGGATAATTTATTATATGTAAATCATACAGAAGTGTGACTTATAATTTTTAAGGTAAAATATTTTAAATTTCTTATAATTATCATGCGTACTTTTTTACAAGCTCAAGAATAGAGCTAGCTAGTTTATCCGTATCCCCTTCAAATAAATGATAATTTAATGAGTTCTTTAGATGTTCGGTCTGAGTTGATATCTTATCAATTTCTTTAAACTCTGCAGACCAATGAATATCTGGAATCGATACAATGAAGCGCCGATCCCTTGTTCTATGCAAATATACCTCTGCTTTTTTATCACCAACCAAGTTAATCTCTTCTAGAGAAAGTATCAAAATATTCACCCTTTCACATTTGGTTAATTGTAAAAATGTATGTTGTGACATTAAATCGTAAAATAAAACGAAAAAAGTGAGAAGTCAATGAGTTGAATGAATATTAAAAAAATGGTTCGGGAAAGCTATGTATCTTTATTATAATCTTCTTTTTTTAATTATATAAGTAAAAAAGTAGTATACTGACCCTACACATAAGCAGGATATTGCCAACCATGGATAACCCCAAAAGTGAAACAGAATAGAGAATACGATTGTCATTAAACTGAACCAAATCATTCTTCCTCTGTTTCTCATTTCTTTTACATCTTCGGACATCATAGTTACCCTCCCCTTTCTATCATCTATGTTGATTAGCTTCACTAACAAATATAACTAATTATACTTTCCCTTTAACCCTTTTCATTTAAACGTGCTTATTAAATAAGTCCATTGTAGTAAAGATATAATATTTCACGTACCGTAGTGAGTATTTAATAGTTTAACAAAATATGTACATTACGAAACTGTATAAAAAAATAAATGATTGGTATAAATCAACACTTTCGCGTTGAAACTAGTTGATGGGGGTGTGAATGTGGATAGGCGTCGGAATGATAATATACTTCATAAAAATAGTGATCTTGTTGATCAAGTACCGAGTAGTTCATCACAATTAGTCGATTACCTTCAACAGAAGTTTCACCATACATCTGATCTTCAAATAGTATCCTTTTCAAATCTTACACTCTTTTTTATCGGCAACCAAATTGATCAAAATGAGTTTAACTTGAATGTAATTGGAAGATTAGATGGTAACATAACTTATACAATGGAAAGTTTAAATAATGCGATATCAGTCGGAGATATAAATACGTCCAATGACATGGAGCAAGGTGTACTATCAGTGTTAAAAGGTTCTGTGGGGATATTTATTGAGGAATTACAAGAAATCGTCTTAATTAAAATTCCAGCAAATAACCACCGTTCACTCAGTAAACCAGAGAATGAATCTCAAGTAATTGGTTCACAAGTGGGATTTAATGAAAGTCTATCAACTAACGTATCATTAATTAGAAGGGCACTTGCGACACCTGATTTAAAGAATGAACTTTATACCATTGGCAAAAGGACTCATACAGAGGTTTCTATTTTATACATAGATGGACTTGCATCAGACGATCAAATATCAAGGATAAGAAAAAAGTTATC
This sequence comes from Fictibacillus sp. 18YEL24, assembly GCF_015903855.1. Classification (GTDB taxonomy): domain Bacteria; phylum Bacillota; class Bacilli; order Bacillales; family Fictibacillaceae; genus Fictibacillus; species Fictibacillus phosphorivorans_C. Next base: position 45,527 of record NZ_JACZDT010000007.1, on the reverse strand, counting down.
ATCAATAGACATAGACGGATTACTAGATAGTGCGGAATTAAATCAATTGATTAACGATAACTCTTTATCCATTTTCCCTCAAATGTTATTAACGGAGAGACCGGATCGAGTCTGCCATGGATTGTTAAATGGAAAAATTGCTGTATTAGTAGACGGAAGTCCAATGGCTATACTATCCCCCTTGTCTTTTATAGAGTTTTTTGAGAGTAAGGAAGATTACAACGTTCGTTGGCCAATAGCGAGTTTTATTCGATTGTTACGGATTACAGCAATGTTTTTATCGGTCTTTTTCACCGCGCTCTATGTTGCAGCACTTACGTTTCATTATGAGGTCATTCCTCAAGCCTTACTCGTTCCGTTAGGAGAATCAAGATCGAGAGTGCCTTTTCCACCTCTATTTGAAGCAATTCTTCTTGAATTCATCATTGAACTTTTAAGAGAAGCCGGTGCAAGATTACCCACAAAAGTAGGACAAACGATGGGTATTGTGGGTGGGATAGTAATCGGTACGGCAGCTGTTCAGGCGGGTTTCACAAGTAATATTCTAATCATTATTGTGGCTTTAGGTGCCTTAGCATCTTTTACAACACCAAGTTACACAATGGGTAGTCTAATTCGGGTCATTCGTTTTCCTCTATTATTCTTAGCTGGCTTTTGGGGCTTTTATGGTATCATGTTTGGTTTTTGTGTCATCTTGATTCATTTGTTACGACTTTCTACTCTAGGTAGTCCTTATATGGCTCCTTTCTATCCTCCTCGGTTTTCGGATTGGGTAGACAGTATAGTAAGGCTTCCACTTCGTCTAACAAATAAAAGGTCCCAATTAACGAGACCGCAGGATCAACAAAAATACAATCCAGATGAATCAAATTAAAGGTGGTTTGAAGATGGACGTTCAACAAAATATTAAACCTAACCAGTTGGTTAATGCTTTTCTTGTTTTTTTTGTTGTTCATTCCACTCAAATTGGGGTTGGTTTACAAGGGTTCCAACGAATTATCTATAAAGATGCTCATCAAGATGCATGGATATCTGTTCTTATTGCTGGTTTAGCTACCAATATACTCGTATTTATCATAATAAAGACGTTAGAGTTGTATGGATCAGCTGATATTTACGGTATACATCACGATGTATTTGGTGTTTTACTTGGCAAACTATTTAATGCTGTTTATATTTTTTATGCCCTAATGAGTTTTTTTGTCGTCTTACGCAATTACATTGAAGTCATACAAGCTTGGATCTTTCCAGAGTTGTCTCTTTGGTTCTTATCATTGTCCATTTTGTTACTTGTTATTTATGGTCTTACTTCAGGTATTCGAAGTATGGTAGGTATAGCATTTTTTAGTGTAACACTATCCCTTTGGTTGCTAATATTTTTAATCTATCCACTTCAATTTGCTAGATGGGATCAGATGTTACCTATACTTGAAAATGACATCCTGAGTTTGTTAAAAGGTGCTTATAATATGACATTTACGATGTTAGGATTTGAGATTTTATATGTGATCTATCCTTATTTGAAAGAAAAGAATAAGGTGCAGAAGTTTGCTCAGTTCGGACTGATTTTTTCAACACTCATATACTTGGCTTTGATGATTGTTGCTATCCTCTACTTTAGTGGCATGCAACTTGAGAGAACCATTTGGGCAACGCTATCTTTGTTTAAAATCGTGAGGCTTCCCTTTATTGAGAGGTTTGAGTATGTTGCCATCACGTATTGGATGTTAATTATACTACCTAATCTCATCTTTTATATGTGGTCCGCGTGTAGAGGTATTAAACGCATGTTCAACATAGAAGAAACAAAGAGTGTTTGGTTTTTCTCTGCCATTGTTTTCATAGCCATACAATTTATTGTATCGAGAACAGAAGTTAACATGCTTAACGACTATTTTGCCAAGTCTGCTTTTTATGTAGTAGCCTGTTATCCATTTGTTCTTTATGGTGCTGCTTGGCTAAAGAAGAGGTTGGGTTCATGAAGAAACCAAAAAGTCTTTTGATTATTATAGCTATTGTTTCTTTTACTTTTACGGGTTGTGCAGAACGAAAAGTACTTGAAGACATCGGTCTTATTACAACTGTAGGATATGATCCTCTTGGAAAGAAAAAAATGAGGTCTACAATGGTCGTGATGGAGATTAATCCAGAAGCTACACAAAAAATTAATGTAATTTCTAGTGTTGCCTTATCTAGTAAAGGCGGAAGGATCGATGGGAATTTAAAAGCATCAAAGGTACTTCAGTCTGGTCAGCTTAGAGTAGCTTTATATAATGAAAAATTAGCCAAAAGAGGCATTAAACCTTTTGTAGACACTCTCGCTAGAGATCCTTCTATAAGTGATCTTACTTACTTAGGGATTGTGGAGGGTTCAACTAAGGAGCTTTTAAAACATCAATATAAAAACATACCCGACATCGGCCAACATCTTTTCAATCAGATCGAACAGTTAACAGATAAAGAACAATTATCCAACGCTACACTTCAGGGTGTGCAACAAAACTATTTCTCAGAGGGCATTGATCCCATTTTACCTTTAATCATCAGGGATGGGGAATATGTTCGTGTATCAGGGAATGCAATCATGAGAAATGATAAGATGGTGGGAAAGTTAACAGCCATGGAAAGTTTTTTTGTTAAGCTGATAAGAGATGATTACCATGCAGGGAGTGTAGAACTAACTTTTGACCTAAATGATACTAATGGTAAAAAACATACGGTAACAACGGTTATTGATACCATTAACAGTTCGAAAGAAATTGAGCTTAGTAGAAAAAACGACCCGAGTTTTAATTTAGATTTAAAGATAAAGGGAAGGTTATTAGAGGTGCAAGGAGCAATCGATCTTATGAATCCAAAGAATGTTAGCTTATTAGAGAAAGCAATAGGTGACAAAATAAAGAGAGAAGCCATAGAAGTTATTACTTATTGTAAGAAAAGGAACTCAGATGTTTTTGGTTTTGGTGAAGTGTATAGAAGTTCGGTTCGACACGCGAATTTAACAAAAAGTCAATGGCATCAAAAATACAAAGATATTACCTATGATTTACAAGTTAATTTTTCCTTAGTAAGGACAGGCATTACAGAGTAGTTTTCATTTTCTTCTATATTTTATAGCCGGTCTCTATCATTAATGTGTAAATTGTTTTCTACTTTAGCTAAAGTGTATTTTTTTCGGTGCACATAATTACGTAATAGAAAACAGTTTAATTAAAATATATTAGGGGGATAATATGTTACAAAGATTTTAAAAATGTTATGTGACGAGGAATTCCCAAATATATAGAGGAGAGATACGTTTTGAACACTAGTAACCAAAAAAATGTATTACAAAGGAATGTTAAAGTAAAAGATTTAGTTATACTAGGTGTTGCTACAGCGGTTGCTGTATTTCTATCGAATAAACAAAATCGCATCAAAACAAAGGGAAAGATGAGAGACATGAGACGGGCGATAACCACTCCTTCTATTGAAAAAAACCATTTACCTATTAATAAAGCTGGAAATCCTGATCCTCTTGATGTCGAAGATAATAAAATGGTGGACGAAGGATCTATGTATTCCGTCAACTATTACAATAAAAAAAAACAATAGAAGATGGTTTCTTGGTGAGGATGTGGTTCATCCTCACCTTTATTATTATTACACCTTATAGTATGTTTGCTTCGAATGAATCTGCTTACACACCTCTTATTGTCATGCAACATTTAATTTTTTATAAATAAGTCAAAAGGCTTTCTATTTTAAGTAGTAATGCGCTGCAGCAAATGCATAGGGATCCCTCCGGTTTATCTTGCAGTAAAGATGTAGTAGAAAAATGGAATAGTAGAAAAGATATTTAGGATAACGGTTAAGTTCTTGAGATATAATTTTTTAAACTATTTCGCCTTAAAAAGGATAAACATAAAAGAATGGTAGGAATTACTATTTGTAAGGGTATGTGCAAATAATAAGGAACGACTTCTAGGCCTTGTTGTATATGTTCGGTATAACTTGAAGCCATTGCAATAGATATAACAAAAATTAAAGAGCCGATTGGAATACTGAATTTAGTCATATCTTTTATCTTAAAAAGATCGCTTAATCCTAACACGGCACAAAAAAAGAAAATGGTCATTTTAAAGAAACCTAATAAAACCATTAATATGATGATAAAGATATCTAGTCTTGTTATAAAGTCTGCAATATTAATTAAAGAAACTGATGTTAGGAAGGGGAATTGAGATCGAATAAAAATACTTTCTCCTAATATGGATACATGCAAAGCCAGAGTAAAACTTAAGTATAGTCCACTACATATTATAGCAATGAATCCGATTTTACCTGCTGACTCTCTTTTTGAAAGATAAGGTAAGAGCATAGTAAAGGCAATCATCTCACCAAAAGGAAAGGTAACGATGGTTGGGAACACCTCATTAAGGATTCTTTCCCAACCATTACCGGCGATTGGTAGAAGGTTATCTAGTACAATTAGTTTACTTATTACCTTCGCTATAAAAAGAGTTGCTAATGAAATAGCAATTAATATTAAACTGATTTCAGCAATTCGCCCTAATGATCGTAATCCCTGGAAAATCGCATACATGGAACAAATAACGATAGGTAATGCAATAAAATATAATGGTGCATTGGAGTATTCTGATACGATTAATAAGTCACTAAAATCCCGTAAATTTCGTCCGGCGATATAAATAAAATATATTATATAAATAAAAGAGATTAATCTTCCTATTCTTTTACCCACTAATAAGTTTACATATTGTGTTAGCATCATTCCTTGGAACTTTTTAAATAACGATAAATAAACCGTAAATAAAAAAAGCCCACCGATTAAACCCATTAACATACTAATCCAAGCATCTTTTCCTGCGTTCTTCCCTACTTCTAGAAGTAAGGCAGTTCCTAACTCAAAAAGAACTATTAATGAAAACATCTGGAATGAACCAATCTTATCAACTTTCATATAAGCCCTCCTAATCGTGTGTTATCTGAGCAGTGTCTGAACGCATACCTGAACTCATGATGTTTAACTTTACGTTCACTTCAACTTCTGCTTCTCGCAGTAATATACGCCAATCTTTTTTGTATCTTTTCCATTCGTTCGGATTATCTTTATAAAGCTCATAACCCGAAGAAAAAACATCGACTTTCTTTTTCGTTGCAGTATTAAACATATCAATAAATTCTTTCTCTAAAATCTCTGATGCCATTCTTTTGGTTTGATTTATATAGTCTTTGGTTAATTTGGTATCACACATTACTTCATCTAAATCCCCTTTACCTTTTATTGAAAAAGTAATATGTGGTATTCCATTCTTCATCGTTACATCTTGTTTAGTTTTCATATCAAACAATGCAATAGAAATATAATTCTTTTTATCATTGATGCACTTAATGCTAAGGTTTGTAAGTTGAAGTTTATTCTTGGCTAACGTTAATGCCCGTGTTTTTCTTGCTTCAACCCAATGAACCATCTTATCGCCTCGAAATAGCGCTACCCCACTAATATTGGGTACCAATGGTTGAGGTTTTTCGAAATCTTTAACATCGTAATCTTTTTTAGGAACATGAATTCCGCTTATGAATACATCACTTCCTGGATTACTTATCGTTTGAATAACTTCATTGACACTGATCTTCATATTCTCACCCAGCAACTCCGTAGTATTTTCTAATTTTTCGAGATCGGCTATACTTGGCATCTTTTGTAAAGGGGATAAGGCTCCTAAAACATGGTTCGCAGAACTTTTGTGAGCTATTAAAATGGGTGTTCCTAATCGTGCCTTTGCATCTCGTTCAAATACATCTAACACTTTTAGTAAATTATCTTTTGCTGCTTCTTCACTGATTATTAATAAGCCGATATGTCCGTAATAACTTTGTCTTGATATTTGTTTTGATGTATTTCTGGCTGCTTCTGATATGGTGTGACCCTCGCCAACATAATTGATAATAGGGAGACTCTGTCCTCCCGCAGGATTAGACGGAGATGGTATCTCATTTGGATGAACAACCTGGAAAGTAACCCTATATGTAGCTTCATCTTTTTTATCAATTCCAATGCCAATAACAAAAGCGAGGTTATTCATCTCTTTGTATCCAAAACAGCCACTCAATATGAGTGTACTAGTGAGAATAATCATGATTTGGTATATATGTTTTCTCATTAAGACTCACCCTTAGAAAATCTTTTCCTGTTTGTTCTTTTTGCTGTGACTGGTCTTTTTTTCATAAACTGAAAAGGCATCCTTAAAAAGGTATCTTCTTGTTCTCTAACAATCAACGGTGCAAGGGGAGTGAGGTATGGTACACCAAAGGAGTGAAGCTTGCTTAAATGTAGCCCCATGATCAATAGTCCAACGATGATACCGTAAAGTCCGTATACACCAGCTAGAAAAATGAATATAAAGCGGAGCAGTCGCGAAGTAATAGCAATATTATAGGTAGGAAGTGTTAGACTAGAGATCGCTGTTGTTGATACAACAATAATGGTAGCAGCCGATACAATTCCTGCTTGAACAGCAGCCTGTCCAAGAATTAAGGCGCCAACTATGGATGCTGCAGACCCAATACCTCGCGGCATTCTAATACCAGCTTCTCTCAAGAATTCAAAGGCAATTTCCATTATTAGAACTTCTACAATTGTAGGGAAGGGGACATTTTCCCTTTGTCCGGCAATACTAAATGCTAAAAAGGTAGGAATCATACCTTGGTGATGAACAGTTAGTGAAATATAAACAGCAGGAGCCAATAAAGAGACAAAAAAAGCCGCAATACGAAGAATGCGTAAAAAAGAGCCAATATCAAATCGTTGGTAATAATCCTCAGGGGATTGAAAAAACTGCATGAGGGTGACAGGTATAATCAGTGCAAATGGTGTACCACTAACAAATACAGAAACTCTACCCTCCAAAAGATTTCCACATACAACATCTGGCCGTTCCGTATTCATCACGGTAGGGAAAGGAGAGTAAGGGTGATCTTGAATAAATGACTCTATATAGCCTGACTCTAAAATTCCATCGATTTTAAATGCTTGCAATCTTTTTGTCAATTCTTGTACGATGCGCTCTTCAGCTATTCCTTCAATATATACAATACTCACATCAGTCTTAGTTACATCGCCTATAACTAAGGTGTTTATTCTTAATTGACTGTTTTTTATTCGATTTCGAATGAGAGATAGATTTGTTATAAGGTTTTCATTAAAACTGTCTTTAGGTCCACGTATTACTGTTTCTGTTGAAGATTCAGTAATAGCACGAGACTCCTCCTTTTTTGTACCTGCAATTAATACTTTATGAAAAGATTCAATAATAATAGCCGTATTACCGTTTAAGACCTCAGCGCATAATTCTCCCCAACTGCTAATTCGTTTTACCTCATTAAGATTAACCAACGTGTTCTCTATGTCACTAACTGCCAACGATTTTTTAGAAACACTTTCCAAACTGGAAAATGTGCTAGTTTCAGATAGGGGCTTAATAATAAATTGACTTATACTGTTCTCATCTGTAATTCCTTTAAGACTGACAACCAATATTTCAATATCTTGTACTTTAAAATTTCTAATATTGAGATCACTGGGATTTCCGAATTGTTCTTTAAGTTTCAATATGACTGTAATTACGTCATCTGTATTAATTTGCTCATCCATCAATTTTTTATATAAATCACTCATATTTACCTCTAAGCACTGTTAAGTATATTTGGTAAGGATAATTATTTGTAAAAAATTAAAGTAATATACATCTTGAAAGCTGTAGATACGTTTAATTACACCTATAAACCTTATAGATGTAAACAATTATTAAAGGCGGTATTTTATAGAAAGATTATCTTCAAAAAAACGAAATGAGAAATATAAGGGTTCTTTCTTAGGCGTAGCAGAGATAACGGAATAAATTAGGTTTACTTTACAGGATATGAATTCTCTATGATGCTAATAAACTTATGTAATTCTTGCTGGGGTAACTGAATTTGGTATGTATATAAAGATTAAAATAATGGACATTATAAAAGAAAAATGGGGGTGATTTTGGAAGAATGAACATCATTTTTAACGTATTCTCAAAATTTTATTGGTTATTAGGATTCATTAATAGTTATGAACTAATGTTTTTTCCGGGAGTTTATAGATCATACGGAAATTTATGGTTTAATGTACTATTCTGCTTTGGTAATGCTTTGTTCCTCCCATATTTCAAAGAATATTATACGAGATTCATTAAAAATTAAACGCACATATTTCTCTAGAACTCCGAGAGCTGAAGTGATGAGACTACTATGAGGAAAGAATGAGCGTTCGAACGATTTATCACTTCATAGGTAGAAAGTATAAAACCAACAAGATTCGTTTATCCTAAGTGGAGCTTTTTATCTACATTGGCTAAAAGGGAGTTGTTTATTTGTATTATTATAGTGAAGAATTAATAAACGAAATCAAAACAGATAGACCAGATCCAGCAGCTGCAAAAGTCCTGCAAGAAGCACTTGGTGGGCAGTTTGGTGAAATGAGAACGATGATGCAGTACTTTTTTCAAAGCTCAAACTTTAGAGGTAAACAGAAGCAGTACCGTGATCTAATTAGAGGCGTGTTTTTAGAAGAGATCAGTCACGTAGAACTTGTTCAAAGTACAATAAACCAATTATTAAATGGTTCTGGAGAATCTGGCGTTGGTGATTCTGGAACAGATGGGGCTCCTCTCGATGAAGCGATAAAACACGCAAACCCTCATCACTTTATAATGGGGGCACAAAGCTCGCTACCCGTAGATGCAGGAGGAAATCCTTGGAACGGATCCTGGGTTTACAATCATGGCAATTTAATTGCAGATCTTCTTAATAATTTAATTCTTGAATCAACAGGAGTCCTACAAAAAACTCGCATCTATGAGATGAGTTCAAATCAAACATTAAGAGAAACCTTAGGCTTTCTAATAGTCCGTGATAATGCCCATCAAAATGCATTTGCCAAAGCACTTGAAACTCTAGGTGTAGATTGGGCTAAACTTTTCCCGGTTCCTAATTACGATATAAATAAATATCCTGAATGTCGAAAATTTGTTGAGATGGGTTATCATAACGCCCAGTTTAATTTTAGACTGGATCAAACAAGAATGGCTGAAATCTTCGAGGGACAATCCCCTTCACGAAATGGTGGAAATCTCTCTGTAACTGCTCCTCCAAAAGGATTCCCAGTTCCTGAGATGCCCGAAATGCCAAACGAGCATAGTCCTGGCCTAGGTGACATGAATAGTTAAGTTATATGTTGTAATATACAAACAAAGCCCTAGCTCGTTTTAACCAGTTAGGGATCTTTTATTTATATCTCCCCATACATATGTTCTATCAGGTAAATGTATTTTAAAGCGCTATAACTGCTATATAATAATTGCGAATTCTATATTGTTTAAGCAATAGTTCAACTAAACATCTTCAATTTTTTTATTATAGTGATAGGTAAACTTTTGAGTTATCTCCAGCTTTAACCACCCTTACATAAAAGGGTAGTTTTTTGTTAATTAATTAAGAAGTTGTATTAGAAACAACAAGATAACAGCTGCTATAAATTTTAAAATTAGTGTTATTACTCCGTTTTTCATAATTCCTCATTTCCAAATTTTTATTTAATGCTAGTACATTTTTGATAGTAGAAAAAAGAGTTTATTACTACTCTGATTTAACTTCCTATAAGGTAAATAATCTCATAAAAAAAGGACTATTAGGTCATGATTAAGGATACGAAATAACCAATTTCCCACTGGTTAAACAGTTAACTTTAAACTTTCTAAAACCATCATTTATGAGATTTTAAGATCTTATATGCCAAGAATTTCAGCCTTAGCGTGGGAAAGGTTACGAGTAGTTGGAGCTACCCGTGGAGGAATTCTTATAAGATGTCTCTGTTTGATTTCTAATGAATCTGACACTATCTCTATCTACTACAAAGGTAGTCCCTTCATCTAGATACACAGTATAGGTGCCGGTTATTCGTAAACAGTTTTGAATCTTTTTAACTGTATTTAAGTTATGAAAGATATAGGGATCATTTATAATAACATCGCCATTGAACAGTTCTATCTCAATTATTGGCCATATGTTTCTTTTCATGGTGGACTCCTTCTAGCATGAAACCTTAAAAAATAAAAAAGTAACTAGACAATAAAACTGTACGTGTCACTTTTTAGGGGTTTTGTTCTGATTATTATAGAATATGTCCTCTTGGAACGCAATTAGCTTTATTAACCCTTCATTTCTTCAACTATAATTGTGTGCTCCTAGAGGTCTTAGAACCATATGTTAATTACTCTATTGTTTTATTTTGAGGCGATATGGTTTTCGGTAATGAAACGCGCATTGTTAGGTATCCTATTTTATGTCCACTCATTTGTTTTCTATACGGTTTTTCACTATATTTATGGTATGACAAAATGCTAGAAGTATGGTATCTTAATTATAGATATTGCATATACTTAAAAAGCCACTAGGTGCTGTAACACCCAATGGCTTATATACAACAGAGTATTTCCAAAAGGAAAAGGCTCAACATTGGCGTAAAACCACCCTCTAAGCTGCCGAGCTATTCAAGGGTGGTTTTACTTTTTATCTTGGAAAGACAGGATCGCAACAACTAATACGCTAAAGCTGATCATTAGTTGAAGTGCTTCTGAAACTGTCACGGGCATCACCCCCTTTAGGTAAAACCAAAATGGGGTTGAGCCCTTCCACCCTTGAACGTACCTCTATTGTTTCCTCATTATATCACAAAATCTGATATCAAGAATTAGAACACTTTTAATGATATTTTCATTAGCAGTCAAGAATGATAGCTGCTATAAGCTTCATAAATAATAACTGTATACAAAGTCAACTGTTGTGACAGGTTACGCCTCTATAAAAAATCTGGGTAGGACTAGCAGGGTAACACTCTTCTTATGTAATTTGATCATTAAATGGAAACACATTCTCTTATAGAAAAGTGCTATAACGATTTAAAGGCGCCTATTTTGACTAGGTGCCTTTTGTATGTGCTCAACTAACTTGTACGCATCGTCATTACATTAATAAAATCACTCACAAATGCTTCGTAATTAAACGAAACAGCTATATGATCAGTAGCGATTGTGTTTACTTCTGCAGATCTTGCTCTAAAATCCGCAATGCTTTGTCCTTTTGTGTTGTCAAAGTTTATAGATACTGATGCTTGCCGGTCTATATAATTTACCTTTTCAGGATTTACTAATGCAAAGATTGTGAACACATCATGTAATGGACTGCCTGAGAGACTAGGATCTAGTTTTTTGTACGCTTCGTTGTAGTAATCAAATATGGGTTTTATTAGAGGTGAAAAGGTGTTATATGCCTGAGATGTAATTTGTGCTATATTTTCAGGTTTAATGATGGCATAGTTTGTAACGTTTAGGGGCGTGATAAATACATTTCTCCCTTTATTAAGTATTAAATTGGCGGCAATAGCATCTCCGTGAAAATTTGCTTCAGCAAGTGATGTTACATTTCCAGGAACTAAAAAAGCGCCACCCATACTATAAAAAGCTTTTACCTTACTGAGTTGCTCTTCTCCTCCTAACAAGAATGCGATTGCTAAAGAGGTACACCTTCCAACATCTATGATATAAAGGTTGTACGCATAGGTATTAATTATTTTAAAAATTTCATCAAAATTCACAACCTCACGCTGAACCGTATCTGGCGGACGGATAGGGCCTAAGCCTTCTTCTCCATGAATTTCAGGGTAAAAAATTGCCACTTCCCCACTGAGGGGGCTTCTTGCACCAGCAATAATGGGTATATCCTCTCTACCTGCAAGATAGAGAAGATAAGCCACATTCTGAATAGCTTGTTGTTGTGGTACATTGCCATAGCTTGAAACGATTCCTACTACGTTTATTTTTGGGTTGAGTAATGCATACATGATAGCTAAAGAATCATCAATTCCAGGGTCACAAAACAATAAAATGTTATACAAACGTTTTCCTCCTCTAAAAAATCCATAGGTTGTTGATAGCAGGGAAGGGTCATATTTTGAACATATTCTATGAATGGGCGACACGACTAACGGTAGATATCTCCTTATGTATGTATGCTACTCTTTTAAATATGTGACATGAAGTCGCTATAGGAGATTCTTCGAACGGTTCTTTAAAGGCTTCATTTTTTTAAAGTACCGGAGATTCTAAGCTGTATGTAGTTGCTTTTCTTAGATATACAAGTCCATTAATAATGTTAATAAAGTATATATTGTAGCATATGTTGTTGTATATATGTTTTTTAACATATATATATATGAATGATAGGTAGCTTTTTCTTATAAATTCGCTTTATTACAACCTATTCATTCTTTGGTGTTGAAACTTCTGACGGCAGCACGACAGACTAATCAAAAAGAAGAATCAACTTTCTGTTATTTTGTAACGTGTCGCTTCGCGGTATTAAATGGACCGATAAATAGGACGTGTATGGCTCATCCTTCACCTACACGCCGATAGGTTCGCGGGTAACCGCCATACCGAACGAGCCTGAAATCATAAAAGAAAAGAGATGAATAGGAAAGCTGCCACCCGGCTGCTTTTCATTTTGATTTTTCTCATTTTTACGCTCTGAACGGTACAAGGTGCAATCCGAGCTAACCTTCCACCAGGACGAGCCTCCTAGGCTGGCGCCCTCCACCTGTTGAAAGCTAAGTCGGAAAGTCAGTCGTTCAAGGGGCAAAAAACTTTTTGATTCATAACACTTACGTATCATCAAAAAACTTTTTGTGCTACTCCCTTGACCGTCTGTCTATGCTCCTTGTTTGTTCTCCACATTAAAAGGGTGAAATGATCCCCTTTAGGGGAGATATTGCTCACAGCGCAAAGAACAAGGGAGGAAAAAACATTGGCAGAAAACAAAGGCTTGGAAGAAATTAAAGAACAGCTCGATCAAGGGATTCAAGAGGTGATGACGAATGAGAAGTTTCAGGAATGGCTCTGAGTTTCTTTCTAGTTTTCATAGTTACAGCTTCAACAACACGATCCTCATCTATCGGCAAAATCAAAAATCTTCGCTTATAAAAGGTTTTCAGGAATGGAAGAAACATGCGTTTCGTTAAAAAGGTGCCAAAGCGATCAAGGTGCTTACGCCGTTAATCGGAAAGAAAAAAGAGAAAGAGACAAGGGAATCAGAGGATAAAGCGGAAAAAGAAAAGAAGGTGCTATACGGTTTCCGATATGTAAACGTGTTTGACGTATTAAATACAGAGGGTGAAGAGTTTCCCTCCCCTGACGTACAAATGCTAGAGGGAGACGGGGAATCTGAAAGGTTTTGCTGCAGGAGTGGATTCCTAAAATGGAAATGCCGGTTATTTTTAAAGATACGGGGAAGGCTATCCTCGAGAATTACATTGCCATTCATGAGGAGAGAAGCACAACTCAACAGCTGAAAACAGGAGTATGCCCATTTTTTATTACATGCCAAAGGTGCAAGTTTGAACAAGAAAGTAGTCGGATTCGAGAAGCTGAAGCCGTTGCCGATGTCGTCATGAATCATTTTGGCTATGAGACAGGAGGATATAGTTTCGCTTACATTGCTGGTTGGACGCAAGACATCAACATCATGAAACAGATTGAGAACGATATTGTAACATGCAGCCATCAAGTCATTGAAAAGCTAAAGTCCACATTGAGAAGTGGCAATCCTTTAAACGGTTCCCCCTTTCGGGGGCAATAAATTGAATTTAAGAAAAGGTCCTACGATTCGATGTTGAATAGTAAGGGTGATACAGAATGAAAACCTGTGCCTATTGTGGAAGCTCGGTTAAATTTGTTGAAGCTACGTATACTTGCTAATTGTTTACCTGCCTTAGCTATTAGGGAGAACACACCTTCAACGAAACGATTACCTCTGAACTTCTTTTCACCCGTTTCATTTCTAATAGTTCCTTTTATGATACTTAGCCAATAGTTTAAACGACATGAACAGTTTTAATTACCAAGCTTTAAATTTTTTAGGTATAATAATGGTAAAATAATAGGGTAGATTTTGCTAATAATATGAAACTAGGAGTGACACTATGGGACTAATCAAGGAAAAGGAATATTATGATTATTTTACAAAAAATAGAATGGAGTTCCAAGAGTCATTATTAAATGAGGCCCAGAATGTTCGAGGGAAAATTGAAGAAATCTTACTGATAGGTAATATTGATTTATTAGCCAATGCCCATAAACTGGTGATGTACACCATCCAGGGAAAAGATAGTGAATTGGTAGATTTTGCAAGAGTGGAAGGGGTATCTTGGGCATCGCATAGCCTTACACTAGCCTTTAAACTAGAATGGGTGCAAGCAATACGTAGAACCATCTGGAGATACTTGCATGAATTCAACAAATCCAACCATACTGGATTAGAACCGGAAGACTTTTTTAACACGGAAAGACAGATTAATGACCGCATAGATAAATTTTTAAATGAATTATTCTTGAGCTATTCAGAATATAAAGATCAGCTGATAGAGTCTCAAAAAGCACTTGTTGAAAATCTTTCCGTTCCCATTATTCCAATTACATCAACCGTTTGTGTCCTTCCTCTTGTCGGGGATATTGATACATGTAGAACAGATACGATTGAAAAAAAGGTATTTTTTGAAATTAGCAGACTTACCATTGGTACACTAATTATCGATTTATCTGGAATTTCTAATATTGAGAATGAAGTGATTGAACATTTAATAATAGTAACAGAAGGCGCGAAAATGATGGGGTGTGAGTGTATCATTACAGGACTTCGTCCAGAAATTGTACGCAAAATAACCATGGGCGGATATATATTTATAAGCAAAGCACAGACTAAAGCTACTCTTCAGCAAGCCTTAGAAGATTATTTAAAATAGAAATATCTTCATAACTATGAACTTTTGACATGATAAAGTGGAGATGCCTGCTGTTTATTCAGATTATTGAAGATTAGGTTTAAGAAATTACGAGTTTGGTAATACTAATTTTAATACATTCATTTTAGGAGGGACTAAAATGTTAAATTCGACAGTGAAGTTAATGGATTATGCAGGGAAGAAAGAATTTGATTTGGAGAAGTACCTATCACAATTAATCTCAACCCCCTCACAAAGTAAATAAACGGATGGCAGCCCTATGGCTGTCTTTTTTATTGTTTGAAACAAGAACACATCTGTCGCACGTTGTTCTCATACTAGATTCATATATCATGAGATCCTATGTGTAATAATAGAATGTTATTATACTGATATTAAAATGTAATTTAAATCATTACTGTTACTCCCCTAAAAGAAGTGTTTATTACATATCGATTTTGGGAATAAAAAACATTATAATTTTTTGATCATAGTATCTATCATAAGAGACATTAGGAGAAGTAAGGGTACCAACATATAACTAATTTCTAAATGTTTTTCCCATTTTTCAGTAATAAATAGCAAAGTCTCACTCTAAGAAACACCAAAATTATTTAAAATATCAATTAATAAATTTGCAAGTATATATTACATTTTTGTAAGGAGTTAAGGGGATAATATGAACAAGGACGAAAAATTACTTCATTATATGTGTGATAAAACTAAAGATTTAACAGAGGCTTGGTATCAGTCTCTTGATAAAAGTCATCTAAATTCAGTATTTTCATCAAATGATCCAGCTGAAATTGAGTTAATCAAACAACAGAATTATGAATTTCATAAGCGTTTCTGTACACTATTTGATAAAGAAGTCAAAGAAGAAGAATTCTTATTAAGTTTTGAACCCTGGATTGTTAATATTGCAAGAGACAAAAAGCATTTAGAAACACCCATCCATCTTGTATTGAGAGAACTTTTTAGAACACAAGATCAATACTTGAATCTTTTAAATGAATTCATTGAGAAAGATACGGAAGAATATGATCGTGAAACAGAGAATCAATGGAGAAGCAGTATTATACAAACTTTTGCCAAAGTATTAGTTTGGTTCACACAAGAAATTAACAACTATGCTTCTTCTCAATTGGAAGTTCAGAAAGAGATGATACTTGAACTGAGCTCTCCTATCATATTATTAAATAAGGACACGGGGCTTCTTCCACTAATCGGTGAGATAGATACTGCAAGAGCCAAACACATACTACAACACACATTAACTATTTGTTCTGAGAAAAGAATTAAACACCTTTTCTTAGATTTGTCTGGTGTATTAATTATAGATACTATGGTAGCACAGCAAATTTTTCAATTAATTAATACACTAGATTTGTTAGGAGTAAAGAGTACACTCTCGGGTATTAGACCTGAGATAGCGCAAACAGCAGTTCAGTTAGGTTTGGATTTTAATGGTGTTTCCATCACTTCTACTTTAGAACGGGCTATTTCATTAAAAGAAAAAAAGATAGGAACAATAACAATGTGAGTACGTTATTAACCGATTTTTTATTGATTGTTTTATAACAGTTCTTTGTGATATAACTTCTAGTCATAAAATTAAATGTCCTTTTAAAATTCTCTTTTGTTAAGTTAAGACTTATTCTTGATATACTTTTTATAGAAATGAAAAAGGATTAATGAATTGGTAAGCTGTCATATACTAAAATATAAGTATAGATTTCTGGAGGTGTTTTTTGGACTTATTTATATGGAAAGCTAAATCCTTATCTAATTGTTGTTTTCGGTTCCACGGCTAAAGGAACGGACCGAGTAGACAGTGACCTAGATATCGCATATTTGAGTGATTAAACAATAGAGAAGGACGACCGTTTTTTGTTGAGTCAAGAGATCGCTGCACTGATTAATAGGGATGTTGATCTTCTTGATTTAAAATCAAGCTTCTACAGCCTTCGCTGCTCAGATCATACAATCCGGATGGATACTTGTTTTGTATTTCAAATCTTCATTTTGCCATACTCGTTAAAGTAGGAAAGAGTCCGAATGCAAGTACAAATATCAACAAACCTAGGTAGGTCGCTTTCTTACTCTTTTTTTAATAATTTCACTCATATAATCTTCTCCTTGTATGTACACTTACCAATTAATATTTCGTTAAAACAAGGTATTCTATTAATATAAGACACATGCGTCTATCCTCTTCGTTTCTTTATTTTCAAGAAGTAACTCTTGGAATTCACTCTGCAATACTTAATAAACGCTGCTGTACAATTTCTTGTAAGTTCGCAGATATTCCTTCCTCATTCAAACGAAAAGCGGAATGTAGAGCATTTACTGATTTAATCAGATCTGCTTTCTTAACAAGCACCCAGATCGTAGTATGTGAATCAGCAGATTGTAAGATTTGGATGTTTCTGCTAGATAGTGATTCTACGATAGTTGCTGTAACACCAGGCGTTCCTATGATGCCGACTCCAACTGCTGATACTTTAGCACAATCACGGTTCACTTCTGGTTCGAATCCAAGCTGTTTTAATTTTGCTAAAGCCATATCTGTCTTGTCTTCCATAACCGTATATTCGACACCTTTTGGACTGATGTTGATAAAGTCTACTGAAATTTGTTCTTGGGCCATGGCTTTGAACACTTTTGTATGAAGGTCATACTGACCATCGTTGGCATACACTTTAATTTGAGTAATGTTTGAAACATGTGCAATACCCGTGATGATCGATTCCTGAACGTCTTTACCAGCAGGTCCCTTTACGGCTGATGTAACAAGGGTTCCTGGAAGATCTGAATAGGTTGAACGAATTCTTAACGGGATCTTGGCTTGCATGGCGATCTCTACAGCACGTGGATGAATGACCTTTGCTCCTTGATAAGCCATGTTGCAGATTTCAGCATATGTTACGACGGATAGCGGTCTTGCATCTTTAACAAGTCTAGGGTCAGCAGTCATTACCCCTTCTACATCTGTAAAAATATCAATAAACTCAGCTTCTAAAGCAGCTCCTAATGCCGAAGCACTCGTGTCACTTCCACCTCTACCAAGTGTTGCGATATCTCCAGTTTTAGATTGGCCTTGAAAACCTGCAACAACTACTACTTGATGATGTTCAAGTTCTGACTTTATCCGATCTACTTTCATATCTATAATTCTAGCATTTGAGAAGTCATCATTGGTTCTAAAGCCTGCTTGTGGACCTGTTAAGGCTACAGATGAAAGACCTGTTGTATTTAACATTCCAGAGAATACAACTGATGAAATGATTTCTCCGCAAGACAACAAGAGGTCTTGTTCTCTGTTAGAAATCTTATTTTTATCCCCTACAAGGCTTAATAAAGTATCAGTAGCGTAAGGATCACCGAAACGTCCCATTGCTGAAACCACACAAACCACTTTATAGCCTTCATCTACAGCTTTTTTAATGTGACGGATCGCTTCAACACGTCCTGTGTCATCTTTTAAAGAAGTTCCCCCAAATTTTTGAACGATTATCTTCATGAATGCACCTTCTTTTTAAAATTAAAGCAAATCTAATTTGATTAAGCTCTCTGCGATTTGTACTGAATTATATGTAGCATTTTAAAGCAAGGTATCTAAGACTACCCTATGTGATAGTCAATATCACGGTCGATGTTTTTACGTTCTCCACCTAAATGATTATGATAATCATTATCAATTGTTAATTATACTAAACCACTTTGTTTTGTCAATTCAACTTCAATACTATTTTTCAAAATTTATTGTAACAAAGGTATCGTATATAGTGATGAGCCCTTTTTTTACAGTCTATGAAAGTGAGACCACCCATAAGAAAAACTAAAAAACGTGGAGAAAAGGACGAAAAAAAGAGAGGGTTTTAACATAAAGGTTACTGTTGAAGTTGATCAGTAGAAGCGGCAGCATAATTGCTCGTAAAGGGACGTGTAATGCCGGAAAGAAATTAATGGCTTAAGTTGGAGAAAAAGACAGGATTTAATGTAAGCAAATGCTATCTCCGTTTCAAAATCCAATTGAATTCCTAAAGAAAAAAGCACTGTCAATCTAACAGTGCTTACTGAGTGTGTTCTGTTTTGAAAATATTTTGGTAGAATCAAGTTATAAAGCATTTGATTAGCCATCATTCATATTTTCTAAATTGAAAAATTTCCTCTGGTTGACAACTAAATGTTTGACAGAGCATTGCTATCACTTTGAGACTCACAAATTCACCTTTGTTTATCTTTAAAAGTGCGTTAGAACTTACAACTGCTCTTAAATCCGTTAAGAACATAGAATTCTGTTCTAATAGCTGCCATAATCCTGAGTAATCAGGTTTTAGCTTTAAATTCTGTAACATGTGTTCACACCCTTAATTACTTACTTATTAATCGTATTTTACCTCATTTGTAATCAATTCGTCAGTTCGCTTTTAAAAGGTGTTTTAATAATGCATAACATTTAGGAACAGGCTCGAATAGAAGGGATTTTTTATTCAATAAAGACAAATCGATCATTTTTTTGCTGGTATACATGAAAGATTAAAATGGGTAATTGCAGAAAAAACCCCTAACTTGCTAATTATTTTTGATATAGGTTAGGTGATAGTAGTGGGTAATATAGTAAACGAAATTGAATCTAAGTTGACCAATCAAGCGGATTTTCTTTGCGAAGAAATGTTGATTAATTAAACCTCATGCTGTTAAATCGGAATGAATTCTTTAGTTGATTTTCCTAAAACCTAAATCAAAACTATACATTCAACAAATGGTTAGTGACTGTAATAGTACAGTACACTCTATTGTTATTTCCATAAGTGACCAGATAAACGTTAGTAAAGAAGAAGCCATTAAAGCGGTATTAGAAGGGAAGCTAGTGATTGTAACGAGTGGAGGTGTAATTGCGGTTATAAAATCTGTATCTCAAAATCTCATCAGAAGCATTGAAGAACCAAAAAACGAGAGTCCAATTCAGGCTTCAATGAATGCCTTTGGAGAAGATATCAATATTAACGTTGGACTTATTAGAAAAAGGCTGAATACCTGAACGTCTACAGCATCTTTCCTATCAAACTGGGAATTTAGAAAAGCGCAAGATATCCATACTTTATATTAAAGGTCATGCGCCAGATACTCTTCGACAATGTGAAACAACGATTAGAAGAAATTAAATATGGTATTGAAACAATAGATGACCTTAATAAGCAGTTTGAACACCGTAGACTTAGTCCCGTTAGTCATCTATCTCCTACTGAATTGCCGATACCAGCAATCCATGCACTAAAGAAGAATCGTATTGTAATATTAGCACTCCAATTTGGGCAGTTTATAGAAGTTTGTTTTTATCAACAAAAGATATTGCGATTCCGTCTGTTCGGTCAGATAGAGGAAAATTAACGGATAGAATAAGCCCTGAGGAAACACATTGATTAATGTGTTTAACAACAAGAAGATCAAAGGGAAAATAGAGAAATTAGGTTTTGCGAGCGTTGTGATCACAGATAATTCAATTTCAAGTGAGGTATCATTAAAAAATGATATAGCGCATATATCAAGTACATTAGATTTAGAAATACATGTCTTAGAGAAAGAAGATGGAGTTACAAATAAACAGATTGAAAAAAGCTGGAAAAAGTTAATAAAGAACGATTTTACACGCTATTAAAATAAGACCCAAAAGAATAATACTGACATTTTCGGTTTTGGGCAACAATTTCAAAATGTAATTCCATATGCGAAATTGTATCATTGGAGAAATGAGTATTATCCACATTTAAAAATGAAGTTTAAAGTCAAAGCCAAGGTTAAATAATCTGATATAGTTATCAATTAATAATATTGAATAATTTGAATTAATAATCTATACTCATCTCAAACACTCCCCAAAGAGTAACAAAAGAGACTAGACATAAAAAATTAACAGGTTCTCTTTTGAGGGAGAAAACAAGAAAAAACAATCCAAATCGCATAGCAATTAGCACTATAAATCGCAACGAAATTCGTTGCGATTTTTTCTTGGTATATAAGGGTTTTGATTATAAAACACCACTTTTCTTGCCTTAGTTAGCACCCTGATTCGCACACGTTTTAGCAAGATGACAATAACTATTGTCACGCTGCGAATTGGTATGCGAATTCACTTGTCAATTGAACTGCCATTTTTAGCGAAAAAGGATTAAAAAGCGTTTAAATCGAATATATAATAAGGTTAAAAACGTACTGTCCTTATTCCACAAACGTAGCAGGATTGTTGAATAAGCACGAGTGGATAAAGGTAAGAAAATGACATATGGAGTAGGAGAAAGTATTAAAATGAGCAATAGCAGATACAGGAGATCTATTAGAGGTATGTTCAGGGAAATTAGAAGTGAATTATTATTTGAATTGCTATGGAACATCTTAACTTTTATTCCAAGAATGATGTTCCGCTTAATAAAAAGCATTTTTAACCACTATTAAACAATAAGGATGCGATAGTTAAAGTAAAGACCAAGCTAAGGGGCTTGGTCTTTATCGTATAATAGATTATTTTATGTTTATGATTTAGCTGGCACTAAAGAGTCAATCATTTTCTTAAGCTGCTTAGTTGAATACTTCTCATACGTGCTTAATTGATAATAATAACCTGTTTTTAGGTCCTGCCATCTAACAGCTAACTGGTAAGCCTCAATTTGTAAAAGCGATGCCTTTGTTCCATCCAAAAGAGTGATATTATGTTGTTTAACTTTATTATCTGAAAACAGGTCGTTATTAAAGGGAGTCTTTTGAACAGATAAGCTGAGGGAAGCGAGATTGCCAGTACCTTTATAGAAATCTTGAGTAAAACTTTCTGTATTAGGTTTAACTTTCGTTACAATCTCCACAGAATGAAATGGAGCATCTTTAACCTTCTTTATAGTGTACAAAAAGACATCCTGGCTGGAAGGTATGGTCCTTGGACGTTTTCCCATTTTTTCATCAAACGAAATTTCATGAGTATACAAGCTCGACATTTTTTTTTCTTTTGAGCTTAACTCTTCATACTTTAAGAGGATTCCAGTCCCTTTGTGCACCCAAGCGAAAAAAGAGTCATTATCATTTAGATCCCCAAATAATGTTACAGCTCTAAGGTTATGAACTTCATCTTCGCCTGTAATACTCCACTTGTCCTTATTTTGACTTAACCATTTTCCGAACTCAAGAGGAGCAATAGAATCATTTATTAGCCTTGCAGCCGCTGAGTTGTAATCTCTACTTTGGCTTTTGGGTTGATAAACTTCAATAATCTCTTCTTCAGATTGCCTCTTAACATGTACATATTCCTTGTCACCTTTTCCTATCTTGTAATCAATCAATACTGATTTATTCTCTTTTGCATCAGTAAATGTATAAGAACCTTGAATGGTATTGAAATAAACATAAGGGTTTGCCAAGCGATTAATTAGTTCTTTTTTAGAGATTTCTTTATGTTCATCCGCAAATTTAATTTCTTTATTTACAATACTGGATGAAGTTAAAGGAAGTTTATCACCATTTGTCATGAATGTGGTTGTAACGCCAAATAGTATTAAACATATACAAACACTTAATAATGGTTTTAATACAGGACTTGGACTTCTCCTTCTATTTTTCTTCTCGTTTATCGCCCTGAATTTTTTGTGTACATTGTTTCTTTGTAACTCACCAAAATCACGATTCTTAAAGATAGTACGATCTAAATCGGAACGGATGGTCTTAAGTTTTTCCATTTATTCGTCCCCTTTCTCTAGGGAATCTTTGAGCAATACTTTAGCTCTAAATAATCGTGTCTTTACTGTACCGATTTTTATCCCAATTAAAAGACTGATTTCTTTTAAAGACATCTCTTCGTAATAAAAGAAATAAATGATTTCTCTGTATTTGAGAGGGAGAGCAAAGATATGAGTAAATAACTCATGTTTTTCCTCTTTTACCATTAGGTTTTCAACGGTTTGATTGGGCGTCCCCTTGATAAAATGTTGGATCTTCGCTGTAACGAGAGAGTATCGATAATGTGCACTCTTCAAGTAGTCTTTACAGTGATTAGACGCAATTCTAAACAACCATGTTTTGATATTGGCTTCTCGGCGGAAAGTGTGGAGGTGCATATAACACTTTATAAAAATATCCTGTGCTAAGTCTTCAGCGGTGCTCCAATTACGTACATACGTGTAGCAAAGATACAAAATATCATTACCGTATTCTTTCATGAGTTGTTCCATGATTTCTTCTTTACTCATTTGTTGGATCTGAAATTCCTTTATCGTTTCTCTAAGCACATAAAATCACCCCAATCGTCGGTCTTGTAAATATAGACGAGTTATGTTGTAAAAGGTTCAATAAAAATTTTGTTGTCTTTTTAAAAAGCACAGTAAGTTGAATTCAAGAGAGGGAAGGAGACATCCTTTATTTTATTTAATTATAATAAAGTTAATGTGGTATTGAGGGTTTTAGTAGAGGTGATACATTTGAAGATAAAGGAATTTGCCAAAGTGTAATGACACTTCCGATTTGGGTAGCGAAAAGGGGTACAAGATATTAAAATAGAATACTTTTAAGGAAATTTATTATTCAATAATCGGGTGCTTTTACTGAATAAAGCTATATATAGTAAGAAAGGAGAACATTAATGTTTGATGAAACTAAGAAATCCAATATCGGTTACACAATTTATAAACCCACAGGAGTAATTCATAATTATCCTCATATAGACTTGTTAAAACAGGAAGTAACTTGCACTGTATCATATAGGGGGAAAATATATATGGAGGTCACTATAAACCTAAAGACAAATACAATAAAGGTCATTGGTAATGTAAAAGAGTTAGGTGATTTAAGTGTGGATAAAGAATCATATATTGAGATGTTCAAGCATCAAGCTAAATATTTTATCGAAAATAAAATATCTGACCCTCAAATTTAAAAATTAGCTTTTATCTTAAACTATCGGGTGCTTTAATTGAATAATGCTATGAAAAAGACCAGACAAAAATCTGGTCTTTTTTAATGTCAATTACATATCCAATCATAGTGCTATTTCACCTAATAAAAGGCTTGCGAATTACAATTTTCTCCTCCAAAGAAAAAAATGTTTAGTCTTTTTTGTTTTATGGTTGCTGTGTTTTAATTAATCTTCAATCAATCTACAAGATTGAAATTTTCTTGACTACTTTATTATCGACCCTTCAAACAAAATAAAAAGTTTTCTTTCAATTGAATTAATTATTTCTTTTCCAACTTCTTCTTCAATAAGTCCTAACCGAACTGCAAAATTTATCTCACGTGATAGACCAAATATATGTGTATCTAATACCTCCTCGTAAAGGGGGCAATGAGGTAAAGTTAAATGTTCCATTTGAACTTTAATTAATTGCAGAATTAATTCTGCATCAGCATTTATGATATCAAGAGCTTTTTTACATATAGTTATATCATCCATCAGATCTTCACCAATCCTTACTTAGTAAGAACTTCTTTTCAATAGTAAACTGCAGCTATCGAAAGTAATATACAAATACAAATGATAATCAGAAATCTTTTTGGTTTATTTAGTATTTGAGTGATATCCACTATCTTACTTGAGAAATTTTCAAACAACGATATTATGTTACACTGGGTTGAAAATGAAATTTGAGCAGCCCTTAATGACACACGTTAATGGCCAATTAAACAATTATCACTCTATCAATTTTCACTCTTAACCGATTGTAACATAACAGGAGTATTTTATGACCCGGCTTACCAGGATTGTCATTCGATCTTCACAACATATCCTAAAAAGAAAAAACAATGTTGTCCATGTAGTAATTTATTGTCAACAAGAAACCTTATACTTAAAAAGTTCCATATATGTAGATGTTGTTTTCTATATATATACCCAAGTAGGATAAGTACTTACTTTATGGGAATATATAGAGGGTTATTTATGTATTTGAAATGTAGAAAGTGGCGGAGGCGATTATTGCATGGCAAATCAATACTACTGAAATAGAAAATTCTCTACTCCTATTGTTCAACTGAACGTTTATAAAAACCGTCACTTTGACTTCTTTTAACCCCTATTCTTTAAAAGGACTTAAGTAAAATAAGAAAAATATTTTAATAAATAAAAATATTGAAAAGGCTTTCAAGGTATGCTAGTTTTATTACGTAAACGTTTTCTCATTTTTAATGAATAACTAGACAAGAGGGTGTGATATGGCATCTACAATCAAGGATGTTGCGAAGAAAGCTAATGTTTCTATTGCAACGGTATCAAGAATCTTAAATGGTCAAAAAGGATACTCATCAAATACAAAAGGTAGAGTGCTCGAGGTTATTGAAGAGCTTGGATATCATCCGAATGCAGTTGCTAGGGGTCTAATAAGTAAGAGGACTCATACAATAGGCGTCTTATTCCCATACTTGTCAGGTTCCTTAGTTACGGACTTATTGAGGGGTATTGAGAAAGCCGCGAGTGCTAAAGGATCGAGTGTGATCGTTTGTCACACGGAATCAGACGAAGAGAAGACAATGAAATATCTTCAATTGTTAGGTGAGAAACGTGTTGATGGAATCATCTATACAAGCCAATTCTTGAAGGAAGAACATTATCAATTCTTAAATAAGATAAATGTTCCGATCGTTCTTCTATCGAGTAAATCCGATAAGTTTCCGATTCCATATGTTAAGGTAGATGATTTCAAAGCAGCTTATTCTGCGACGGAATACCTTATTAATAAAGGTCATGTAAATATTGGTATGCTAAGTGGATCTGAGAAAGATAGGATTGCTGGGAAACCGAGGATGGATGGTTTTTTAAAGGCTTTAGAGTCCAATAATCTCCCACTAGATAAAAAGAATATCATCGACACCGGTGGCTTCGGATTTGATAAAGGTGCTGTAGGATTCGAGAAGTTACTAAAAGTAAATCATGGTGTTACTGCTGTTTTTGCAGCAAGTGACGAGTTGGCTATCGGTGCAATGTTCGCTGCCTATCAAAGGGGCATATCGGTACCAGACGAAATATCTATAATAGGGTACGATAACATAAACTATGCAAACTTATCTGTTCCAGCCTTGACCACTGTTCAACAGCCGTTTGTGGAGATGGGTGAAATGGCTGGAAATATGATTTTAGATATGTTGGAAACAAACACCATACCTAAAAGCCAAATCGTCCAACATGAAATTATCGAAAGACTGAGTGTGAAGGAAAGGAGTTAATCCTTTCTTTTAAAAATGATTTTTACGTAAACGTTTTCTTTTACATTAGAAGTATATAAATAATATAAAACTTAATTTATTAGGAGGAATATTGAATGTTAGGGAAAAAATTAGCAAAGAGCTTTTTGAGTGTTGCCATTGGAGCTTCTATACTTGCTGGATGCTCCTCCGGTGGTGATTCGGACGGGAAAGTAACCCTTCAATTATTTTCAAATAAGTCGGAAAATATAGAGACCTATAAAGGTCTTATCAAAGAATTCGAAGAAAAAAATCCCGATATTAAAATTAAGTTGGATGCCCCGCCTGAAGCTGAAACCGTTCTTAAAACTCGTTTAACAAAGAACGACATCCCTGACTTGATGGCAATAGGAGGTAACGCCACTTATGGAGAACTGGCGCGTGCCGGAGTGCTATATGATTTTTCTGATTCAGAACTAATTAAGACAGTCCAGCCTTCCTATGTCGATATGATAGGTCGATTGGTCGATCCAGATGAAGAAGGCTCTTTTGGATTGCCTTATGCGACGAACGCAAATGCAGTCATCTATAATAAAGAGAAATTTGATGCTCTTGGTCTTGAAGTTCCAAAGACCTGGGATGAGTTTGTTGCAGCTTTAGATAAAGCGAAAGCAGCTGGTGAAATCCCTATTTATTTCACTTTAAAAGATGCTTGGACAGGGATGATCGCGTGGAATTCACTCGGGGCTAATATTGCCGGAGAAGAATTCGCGGAAAAGAAGAACGAAGGTCAGACAACGTTCGTTGAGAGTTATGATGAAGTTGCTGATAAGATGTTAACGCTTACGAGCTATGGACACAAGAATAACATGGGTGTTGCTTATGGAGATGGAAACAATGCATTCGCTTCAGGTAAAGGCGTCTTCTACCTACAGGGTAACTGGGCAATTCCTGAGATAAGAAAAGCAAACCCAGACATTCAGCTCGGAGTGTTCCCGATGCCTGTAACAAACGACCCTGCACAAAACAAACTAGTATCAGGTGTAGACGTTGTGCTGACTATGAACAAAGATACTGAGCATAAAAAAGAAGCCATGAAGTTTTTGGAATTTATGATGACCAAAGAAACAGCCAAGAAATATACGGATGAGCAGAAAGCGTTCTCTGCAGTGGAGAACGTCTTCCAAGAAGATCCCGTTTTTGAAGGTATCAAATCAAATTTTGAGAGCGGTCAACTTACAAGCTTCCCAGACCATTATTATCCAGCAGGATTAGGAGCAGATGGTTTTCTCCAAGAGTTCATCAACAAAAAAGATAAAGAGAAATATCTAAAGAAGCTAGATAAAGAGTGGGAAAAAATACAAAATCGTAAATAGGCAAGACAGGGTGCCTTCTCTTTTCAGGCACCCTGTTTTTCTCTATCAAAGGGGGTATCTCAAATTATGAAGAAAAGTAAAGTATACCTGGCCATTACCATACCAGCGTTCGTGTTCTTCTTTATCTTTCATACCTATCCAGCACTTCAGGGTATTTTTTACAGTTTTACAGATTGGAAAGGGTATGGTGACTGGAATTTTGTTGGGTTAAAAAACTATTTAAACGTTTTCAAAGATGACCGTGCAGGGGATGCATACCTATTTACATTCGAGTTTGCAGTCATCACCACAATCCTTGTAAACACCATCAGCCTGTTGGTTGCAAT
The DNA here is from genome assembly GCF_015903855.1 of Fictibacillus sp. 18YEL24. Classification (GTDB taxonomy): domain Bacteria; phylum Bacillota; class Bacilli; order Bacillales; family Fictibacillaceae; genus Fictibacillus; species Fictibacillus phosphorivorans_C. The sequence continues at coordinate 17,796 of NZ_JACZDT010000007.1, read as the reverse complement.
GGGACTCAATTCAAAGATTAAATTTCAAAAAACATTACGTGCCGTCTACTTTCTTCCCTATATTTTAAGTATTCTGATCATCGGGTTTATTTTTAACTTTATTTTCGCTCATTTACTCCCTCAACTCGGGGAATCACTAGGGTGGGATTGGCTTGCGAAGAACATACTAGGTGATCCTGATCTTGCTTGGTTAGGGATTGTTGTGGTAGCAGTTTGGCAATCTGTTTCATTCAGCACCATCCTTTACTTAGCTGGTCTTGTCACAATTTCTGAAGATATGTACGAGGCTGCAAGCATAGATGGTGCAGGGATGTGGAGGAAGTTTTGGAGTATCACCTTCCCATTGATCGCACCATTTTTCACGATCAACATGGTTCTATCGATGAAAGGGTTTCTCCAGGTATTTGACCAAATAATTGCACTGACCGGGGGCGGCCCTGGGCGTTCAACAGAATCTATTTCTTTGCTGATCTATCGCGGAGGTTTTGAGGGTGGAGATTTTGCTTACCAATCAGCGAACGCAGTCATTTATTTTATCGTAATCGTGGCCGTTTCAATCTTCCAACTCCGAATATTGAACAAGAGGGAGGCTAAATACTAATGCATCCAAAAAAGACAAGCTGGATTGTTACAACACTATTAATTTTAGGATCCCTATTTATCTTATTTCCTTTATATATTACTGTAACCATTGCCTTCAAGACACCCCCAGAAATGGCAGGGAACCTATTGGCACTACCAAAGTCTTGGTCCTTTGATAATTTCACAAGAGCAATCGAGATGACGAACTTTTTTAGCGCTTTTAAGAACAGTTTTTTCGTGACCCTTGTTGTAGTTATCTTCACGGTGTTGACTAATTCGATGGTCGCATTTGCCGTTGCAAGAAACATGCATAAGAAATTCTACAAATCATTGTATTTCTACTTTCTAAGTGCAATGTTCATACCATTCCCGATCATCATGCTGCCGCTTGTAAAACAAACTAGTGCTTGGGGTATGGATAACCTTGTCGGTCTGATCATCTTATACATTGTGTTCAACCTTTCGTTCAATGTCTTTATCTATATCGGTTTTATCCGTTCGATTCCCATAGAACTCGAAGAAGCAGCTATCATAGATGGTGCAAGTACATGGGGTGTCTTTTGGAAGGTGATCTTCCCTTTATTAGCGCCAATGAACGCAACGGTAGCGATCCTTACAGCTCTTGGTGCTTGGAACGATTTCATGCTTCCACTTGTCTTGCTGAGTGACCGTGAGATGGCAACACTTCCCCTGGTGCAATACGTGTTCCAATCTCAGTTCAGTACGGACTATAACTTGGCTTTCGCGTCGTACTTGATGGCTCTTGCTCCGATGATCATCGTCTATATTTTTGCTCAGAAATGGATCATAAGCGGCGTAATGAAGGGTTCGATTAAATAATTGATCTAGAAACATGTGCATCCCAACTGCGATGTACGTACACCTCTGGGAGTGTTGGAATTAGTTCATAATCTATCCATTCAAAGCAGCACCTTCTTCTCATGCTATCATTTATGATTCTAGTTAAAGGATAGTGTATAATGAATTTAGAAGGCGCATACGGTACTATATTCTACTAAAGCTATCGAAGAACGCAAATAAGAGGAATAATATTAAGTTTTAAATCAGTCATTAATCACTCAGTTGCTAATTTACTTAAATTAAGAGCATGCTCTTATTGATTAAGAATGTACTTAGGCAATAGGTAAGCAGTCATATATAGAACTATAGATTTCTGGAGGTGTTTTTTGTGGACTGTAAAATACAGGAACAAGTCATATCTTTTTTAAGTGAAAAACTAGGTCCTTATCTGATTATTGTTTTCGGCTCCACGGCTAAAGGAATCGACCGAGTAGACAGTGATTTAGATATCGCGTATTTGAGTGATCATAAAATAGAGAAGTACGACCGATTCATATTGGGTCAAGAGCTTGCTACACTGATTAATAAGGATGTCGATCTCGTTGATTTGAAACAAGCGTCTACGGTATTTGCGGCTCAGATTATCCAATCAGGTAAAACGATTTTATGTAAAGATAATAAACGCAGGATGGGATTTGAGATGAAGACACTTAAAATGTATGCGAAGTTAAACGAGGAACGAGAGATCGTGATCAAAAGAATTGAAGAGAGTGGTTCAATCTATGAAAAATGATGTGATATTAAACAAGATAAGCATCATCGAACGTTGCTTAAAGCGGATTAATGAAGAGTATGATAACAATCCGTTAAATCTAGAAAACTTTACGAAGCAAGATTCCATCATTCTGAATATACAACGTGCTTGTGAAGCCGCGATTGATCTGGGTATGCATGTGGTAGCAGAAAAGAAACTAGGGATTCCTCAAACAAGTCGAGAGACATTTGATCTCCTACAGCAGAACAACATCATCACGATGGATTTATGTAAGGGACTAAAAGCGATGGTGGGATTTCGTAACATTGCTGTTCATGACTATCAAGAAGTAAATCTTGAGATTGTGCAAAAGATTATTGAAAAGCATTTGCTAGACTTTAAAACATACACAGAACAAATCTTGGCATATAACTAGAAATCTATAAAAAAGCACTGTTAATTGTAATAATTAACAGTGCTTTTTTATGGAATTGCCTCGTCTATCCTCCATTAAAGGGGCGGATTGTGGAGTACTTATTCAAGTGAGTACTTAAGATGAAGTTGGAAGGGATGTACTTAAACTATAAGGGGAAGTTAGCTTTAAAATATTTTCACGTACCGTTAATTATTTTTTAAGAGAAATATCAATAATTTTACATATATTAGATAATTTCCAGCTAGGTAAAGTAACTTTTTTATCTAATAATTTGATCGCTTCTCTATACAAATACAACTTAGAATTAATAAGAATTAAAGATTATATGAATTCATTATATTAATATTAGCAAATTTGACACTGTCCATTTACAGTAAGTATCTGTTCTATTTTACCAGAATATGATTTTATATGTAATCATGTTCCATAAAATGGTGAAAAGAGGGTACATATGGTCAAGGCAGGTAAATCAATAACTAAACCATTAATAATTTGGATAATGGTAGTAACACTCGTGTTAACCTCCATTCCATGGACAGAAGCAAAGCCGAAGGTATTTGCGCATGGAAAGGAAAATCACGAAGAAGAAGAAAAAGAAAAGAAAAAAAAGAAGAATAACAATGTGGAAAGGCTACATGAAATTAAAGAAAAACGCACCAGCCATTCTAAAACCTATCAGAATAGTGACTTAACTGAAACTACTGAACTATATTCAAATCCCATATTCTATCAAGAAGAGCCTAAAGGACAATGGTTGGGAGTTAATAATAATGTTTCAGAGGATATACACGATGAAGCTGAAAAGGAAATTTAGATACAAGAATAAAGCAAACAAATTTTCGTCCTTATTTTTCGATTTCCAGAATTAATGCTCCAGGTGTAAAAACAAGCTTAACGTACAATGGTGGTACTAAGGTTGCAACAATGAAGGGGACTAACGGAAGTGGTTCTTCTGTCGTTGACTTAGGATACACCTACACAGATACTGAGCAAATCGCACAGATTACTGATAAAGGGCAAGTTAAAAAGAAATACACGTATACTGCTAACGGTTACTTAGAAACTGTAGAAGAAACGGTAAGAAGTATAAGTTTTCTTACGATGCCAATGGTAATATGATAAAAGTTGATAATCTAACTTCCGGTAAAGTTAAAGAAACATATACCTATGCTACTGGAAACCGTATTTCACAAAAGAAGGACTATAACGATACAACAGGTACACTAATTCGAACAACAAATTATACATTTAATGCAAATGGTGCACTTGCTAAAGCTCAAATTACAGAAGGCAGTCAGACCAATACGATTGATTACACATATAACAATGATGATCAGTTAATCAAAATTATTAAAAACATCAACGGAACGCAAACTAGCATTCTTTATGAGTATGATCAAGACGGTAATCGATTAGCTAAAACTGTAAATGGTGTTCACCAACATTACCATCGTGATACTAATGGTGAGATCTTTAAGGTTACAACAGAAACCGCCAATGGATCACAGACCATGTTTAATGTTTACAAAGATGCTGATGGTAATCTTTTAAGCTTCCGTTATAACGATAGTCTTTATTACTATCAGTTTAATGCTAGAGGCGATGTAATTGCGATTACAGATCCGGCAGGAACTGTGATAGCTACGTATGATTATGATGAATGGGGTAATATAACTTCTATCACAGGAAATCAGGAAGTGGCAAATGCAAATCCATATCGTTATGTTGGTAAATATGGAGTTATTTACGATAAAAACGCAAACACGTATCTGATAGGCTGGCGTGATTATGATCCTACGACAGGTCGTTTCATTGTCCCTGACGAATACGAAGGAGAAGAAGATGAGCCAACTTCATTAAACCGTTATTTGTATGCAGAGGGCGACCCAGTAAATAATATCGATCCAGATGGACACCTTCCAAAATGGATGCAAAAAGGCTGGAAGTCAACTAAGAAGTATTCTAAGAAAGCCTATAATTTTGCTGCTGGAGACGATATTCGAAAACTTAGAAGCAAAAAGTCTAAGTGGTACCAAAAAGCGGGAGCGGGAGCAAGTATTGCAAGCAATTTTGTACCGGGTGTAGGGGCAGCTAAATGGGGTGCTAAAGCTGGAATAAAAGCTTTAAAGTATGGGAAAAAGGCGAAAAAAATTAAAAAATTCCCAGCATCTTCAATTAAAAAAACCAGGAAGCATAAAATTAAATCAAAGACAACTTATAAAAAAACCTACAGCAATCGAAGTTATACTGCTAAAAAAGTAAGTAAACGAAGTAAGGCTAAGCAAGTGGATAAAGGTTTAGCATCTAGAGGTTACAAACCAAGTGCTGGTGAAAGGACACTCAAGAATTATGTTAACAATAATGTACCAAAAAATAAGGAAACAAAACTGTTCACTAAATCATCTAGGTTTAACAACGTAGGAAGTAAAGGAGGACAATTTAAAAGATACGGAACAGATTCCCCTGCAGGTTTGGCTCCACATGTCCATCAGCCAATACGCAATGCTCATAATGGTAAAATTAGAGGTGGAGTGGGAAGTAAAACCAAAAATGGTGGTGTGACGTACCCAACCAAAAGAGATGTAAAGCAATTATATCAATATATAAATAACGGTAAATATAGACAATAAGAATTGAGGCAAAAGTATATGTCATATACTAATTTTGATTGTACACAATTGTTAACTTTTCAAACCGATGATTTAAATTGTAAAAGGACCATAAAAGCTCAATTTGAACAAATGGGTTTTATTGTAAGTGCTGATGGTCAAATCTCACCAAATAAACTCAAATATTTTAAAGAATATTTAAATGATTTAGTTATAGAGTTGGAAGATAAAGAGTTTATTGGAGAATTCGAAGATTGGAAGGATGTCGATGATCTTCCTGATAGGATAGAATTATTTATTATGAAACTAAATAATATTTTAAACAAAAGCAAGATTCAGGAATTAAAATTATTCATTGTTAGTGATGCTTCTGATAATATAAATGAGGATGATGTTACTCATGTTTCATCTTCTTTACAAAATTTTAAAAAAACTTTATTTTTAATGTCAGCTTGGAATTTTGATGTTAAAACAAGTGTATTAATTATAAACGTGTACAGAGATTTTGATCAGATATAATAGTTTTTCTTGATGAACGCATATCCTAGAACATACAAAAACGTGTGGCATTTTGGTCACGCGTTTTTGTATGTTTGATTTTAAAACATTATTAGTTTTCAACTTAGTTTTATGCATATTCAAAATTAAAATTAAAATTAAATAAATCTTAATTCTTTAATTGAGGTGACATCATAGAAAAATACCGATAAGTTCCCTAAGTATTAAAATGAATTATAGACTATATACACAAATAATTTAATGAAGTAGATAGTTGGGGATTCGCAAATAATGTAGATTATTGACTTTGATATAAGTTAATTGATGTTTGAAAAGATGGAAAAGGGAAAAGAATAGTACATTTCAAATAGATGCAATAACTATTCTAAATGATTGAAAATAAAAATGAGTATGCAATTATTTTATTTATAATTTCATTTACCGTAGTTGACTTTAGTAATTAAAATAAAAAAAAACATTTTCAGATGTAACGCATCTCTAGATTTGTTTTTAACTAAGTTAACTCATTCAGGCAGCAGGTATAAGTATAAATTGTTCCGACTCTTGTTTATATGTATTAGTCGATAGTCTAACCTTTAACGATATCATAATTCTTCCTTTCACGCCTATTAACTGTGTAAATCTCCGGTCGCTTTTTTATCAATTACGATTTTATCTCCTTAATATCTAAACTAACTTTATTTCCAACTACAAACTGAAATTTGTCCCTCCATACCACAGGTATATAAAAATAGCCTTCCTTGTTGTCATAGCCTTTCTTTAAAATCACCGAGATCCTATCACCCCAATTTAAAATTTTTTCAATTATGTATTTCACTATATTTTATAAATTCCACCATTTAATTATTTGACTATTCTATGATTATATATTTGACGGAACGTTAGTTCGTAATTTATACTTATTAATAACAATCAAGATAAGGATGTATTATCTTGATTGTTAAAATAAATTAACTCATAATAGGTATATAATAATTTATAAAGTTAGTATTAATATCTAAATAAGTTAAGGAGTAAATATCTAACACTAATTAAAAATAAGTTGATTCTATTTTCACAATGAGAGGAGAGTCACATGAATAATATGGAAATTGCAAAAGGAAGAAGTAAAAGTAATGAACTAAAAGAGTTGATACATAATCTGGAAAACAAAAAGTTTCTTGATGAAGATCGAAATTTAAACTTGAGAGAAGCGAACGAACGAGATTTTATTGAGATGTTCTTTTTTGCGCGAGTTTTTGTAAAAGGAAAAGAGTTCTCTCATCATACGAAGCGAGCATACCGAGCTGATGCAAAAACGCTGCTCGATTATCTAGCTGAAAATGAACTCTCTTTTTCAGACATCGGATATCCAGAAGTTAAAGCATATAACGAATACATCTCAGAGAAGTATGCTGCTAAGACGGCCATCCGTAAACTAGAGTTCTTTCGCAGACTGCTCGATTTTGGATATGATACCAAGTATTACACAGCACCTCTGTCTCGGTGGATTCATAAACCATCTGTAAAACGTGGTCACTATTTAAATGAAGAAAATAAGAACCGTGTGCAGCTACGTGAACTGAACCAGGAAGATGCGGAAAGGTTGATCGAGTTCTTTCCAAAAGTCGTAAGGACCAAATATAAACAGAAGCACCTGCAGCAACGGAACTTGCTGCTAGGTTATCTGCTTTACACGACCGGACTTCGTGCGAGTGAAATCGTGAACTTGAACAAGGGAAGTTTTTATTACCGTCGGGGTGAAATTTGGGTCGATGTGATCGGTAAGGGAGGCAAACATCGTGAAGTTCCCGTACGTGAAGAAACGGAGAATGAGTTACTCTGTTATCTCGAGATGTGGGAAGGAAACACAGAGATAGATTCGAGGGATGAGACACCTCTTTTTTATTCGCTATATAATAAGGAAGAAACTCGTCAGAGAATTACCTATAATCACCTTTATAAGATCGTAAAAGAAGCCGTTCGTTTAGCAGGAGCGAACGATAAAATCAGTCCTCACTGGTTCCGTCATACGTTCGTCACCACGATGCTTGAGAACGAGGTGCCGCTTGTTGATGTTAAAGAGTGGGTCGGTCACTCTGATATTTCCACTACCAACCTCTATCTAGAGCGAGTGAATAAAAGAAAGAGTTATCAGCGCCTAAAGAAAGTTCAATTGTTTGAGAAGAAAAGTTAAGTAATTAGATTTGAAAGAATCTCATTCAGGTCTATTCTTGAGGAGAAAATTATAATTTAAACCCGTTTAGCAAGTGAAATAGCACTATAATGGGATAACGAAATGACATGAAAAACGACCAGATTTGAACTGCACCCCAATTGTTAGACACTATTAACAATTAGAGGTGCAGTTCATTTTTGTCTGGTAGTTTTCTAATAGCCTTATTAAATAAAAGCACCCGATCGTAATATAAGGTTATCCAGAATTTCTGAGAATTGGGCAGACTCAGACTAGCCTTGTACATGGCAGTCACCTGTGGCATCCGAGATGCCCGAAAGCCAAAAAACAACGGATGAAATCATCCCTAGAAACAAAAAACTACGAGAATTCTATGATAAGAACGCGACGGAGGCAAACCTTTTCGGGTAGCCGTCATTGCATGTGTAAATAAGCTCTTACACTGGATTTACACCATTTTAAAGAACAGAACGACTTACCAAGATATAGTTTAAACTCTACATCTATCCAATAAATGAAAACCTTCCAAAGTTGAACAAAAGGAAGGTTATTTGTCATGGACAAAATTAGTACAACATGAGTATTTATAAATTTTTAATGAAAATGTTGACAAACTATTAGCTGGTTTTGTGAAGACTAATTAAGAATTAAAGATGTATTTATCCCAACCTTCTTTAATGATTTCCTCCATAGTTGGTTGTGAAATTTCTATCTGCGAATCAAAAATAGAGGTAGTAATATCAACGTTTCCAATTTCGTTTGGATGTTCCCACCTAGATTCACATTCATCACAACATACAAAAAGTTTTTTGATATTCTTATCCTTGTATATTTCCACCCAACCCTGATCACAAATCAGGCACCAACCTACCTTTTTTATTAAATAGTTCATTAATTTCTTCCTTTTAAATGGTGTTAATCTTTACTTTTAAAAAAAGAGTACATTCCTTTTTTGTAAATGCATCCGATTGTGAAATAAGAGTTTATGGTTTATCCATTAGTTAGAAATATAATTCTTAAATATAAAATAACCACCTACAAAAAGAGCTGACAATAAAATGAAGAAAAGTGCCATTTGTTCATTCATTGAGGACGTCTCCAATAAAATTTCATATATCTCTCCTATAATTCAAGAAAATGAGCACGTCTCCTTCTAGAAGAAATGTACCCGATTATGGAGTAACACTTTGTTTTTTGATATCATTCCCTTTTGAATAATAACGGACAGATTTGTTTGTTTTTTTAGCATATTCAATTTCCTTACTGGTACTACTTCCTACATAACCATTAAAATCGATAACAAATATTTCATCTGCCATATCAATTTTCTTAAAATGCATTTCTTTAAAAATGCTTTCCTGCTCTTCTGTAATTTTTATACATTCACTTTGTTCAAAGAATCCAAGACTAATTACAATGTGCCCTTGTAAAGTTAAAGATGCCTCTGCTTCTCTAAACTGTTTCTTAAATTTAGTTGAACCACATAAGGTTATAACTCTCATAGAATCACCTTCACTTACTTAAAATGATATTAGCTTATTTCTTAAAACTGCTACGTTTGTTGAATAAGTTCTATAAAAAAGGCGTTAATCTCTCTTGGATCATCGCACCGATAACGGAAGATCATTTAGTTAACTTTAGATGATATGAACTCGTTATTTCATTTCATTTAATTAACGGAATATTTACTGAAAACGAACGCTAATCAACAACAGACCATTTCAATGAGATATTTTCTAGGCATAGGCCTGTTTATTATTCGAATTTTCAATTCAATTATAAAGAATATTGTGATTTAAATAAAATGCATTTAACAATGGTTATTTGATAGTAATCGTTGAAGATTCGAGTTTCTTAAATGATTTTTGAAATCCTAATAAGGGTGTATTATTTTCTAATCGGTCCACAATTTCTTTTACACATTCTATCATAGAGTTGGTGTATGTATTGACCTCAACATCGTAAATTTCTTGCTGATGTACAAAATCGAGCTGAAAAATTGCTTGACCAATTCGGCGGTCTCCTCTGGACTGTTCTCTACGCTTAAGCTCCTTCACAGGACAATGAACCCCCACAAGAAGAATTGGGTAAGAGTTAAGAGTCTTATAAAAATTATGTAATGTTAAGGGGTCGTGAAGAATTTGATCAAGTATTAAATTAACACCTCTATCTGAGAACATTGCCACATTTCTGTAATAAAAATATTCTGTTTCAATGGGTATAAGCCTCTGGTTTTCTCTATCTTCCATCCTTTCTATGACTAAATCATAGTCATCTCCACTAAAAACAAAAAAGTCAGGAAGTAATTTCGTTATTTCTTTTGCTAAAGTTGATTTCCCCGAACTTGATACACCATTTAGAACAATAATCATTCCTTTTTCCACAAAAAAACACTCCAATATCCTCATTTATAAAACCACATTCTAATTCGTTCAATACCTATGCATAGATTTCCTGCTAAAGGAAGTGAACTGCCCCTTTAATGCATAAAAAAAGACCGCCATTGACGATCTCATAGTGTAAATAAAGCACCCGTTAATACACCAATTTTATCTATAGTTCAATCAGTTTAATTCACATTCTACCCTAGAATTAATCACTATGAAAGATGAATCATTGATTCATCTAATGCCATATAGGTCATATTCAACTAGATTAAAAACTACTTAACCATAAACAAGAAATTCTCAGTCAAGATAGATTCAATTTTTAAGTAGTATTAATTTTGTTGTATATGTCAAAAACAATATATAATCAACATTAACATATATGTCATTGATAACAACAATAACTTAAGAAGTTATTTATTAGAAGCTAATCGAGCTATCATTATGCTTTAAAAGATAGTTGGTACATAAATTCGAGTTCAGAATGCAGCCTTAACAATCCAGCATGTGGCCAGAATGATTTAACCTCTTTTATAATTAATGATCTCTTTAGAGGAAAGATTCGTAAAACACACTTACTACAGGTGGTGGCATTTTTTAAATGTCATTCACGGTAAACCTTACGATTTTATCGCTTCTCCATTTCCAAATGAAGATAGATGTTTTACACGAAACGCAGCATTAAAAGAATAAACATAAGTCAGTATAGTTATTTAAAGAATCGTGCATATGAATGTATGATAATAAATATATGTTATCTTATACTTTAAAACATATGTTGTTGTATAAAGTAAAGTGTAATTAATATATACATATTAGTTATAATAATAGTAATTTTATAAGTATATGGTATGGAGATTTTTCATGAATCTTTGAAGCCGACATTCTTGAAGATATGTGTAAATTAAATCATTAACAAAAGAAATGACTACACATGGAGAAACTAATGATTTATGGTATACCTAAGAAAATTGATTAACTTTTTATCAATATTATCCCTACTAATAAAAATCATAACAATAACATGAACTATAAGTTGTGGCGGTATCTTAATTCTATACTTTAAAGATGTTAGACTATCAGAATGTGCTGGAGTAAATAATCAAGGTATGAGACATGACGTCGAGCTTTGTAAAATGCATATTATTGATTTAACTCTCTACCAATAGATATTATCTTCAATGTATAAGATTCGCTTTAATTGGAAATCATAGTAATAGAAAGAGTTTACTAGATATATATCAAATAATAAAATAATGATAAGAACAAAGTTGTTGTTGATGATATAACTTAATTGTTAATGAAAATATCTTTAAGCTAACAATATTGGTATTGTCAATAATATTTTATTATATATGTCAACAACATTTTCAACATATATTTTATTGTTTTAAAAAGCTTGTGAATAACAACTGAATAAAGATTGTATTAAAGGAATTCAGTACTTTCTCTATTAATATAGATTCTAGAAATAGAAATAAGACGGCAAATAATCTATATGAACAGTTAGTAGTCTGCTTATTATTACATTGCTCGTTATAGCAAGAGCATATACACTAATATCATCTTGTTCATGTATTCTAAACCCTAAATCATATATATATATGACATTCATATTTTATAAAACAACGCTAATAACAATGTTATGATCAACATATATAACATTGTTATTTATAACATATGTAAAAAATCCTGCAAAGAGCCCTTCTACATAACTTTTGTTTATAACCCTTTAAAATTTCAATTGATAGTGAATTGCTTAGAATGGTTTTAATTGGTTTCATCATCAGTTGCATTGTAGTCAAGCTCTTATGAGAAAAAAAGATAGCATTACTTTGTATATGATTTTTCTTTAATTTTAACTGGTGGGTTCAAATTAAAAGAATCATAATATCATTGTTAATGTTATTCTTATCAACAACAACATTGTATATTTTGTTGTTGGCCTTATCATATATTCTTTTCAGATTCATCTCCGCAACTACATTGTTTATATTTACTTTTTACTTCTTACTAAGATCATTTGAATTATGTATGATTTTTATCTAAGTGAACTATTTAAGTAAGAGAGAGTACCTTTAACACGTTGAAAGGTATATTATCGTACTTATGCTATTTATAATAGTTGGAAGTTATTCATAATTTTATGTTGAACAGCACAAGAGGATTCTGTAAAAGAAGATACTAAATGGACAAGCCAAATTAATACTAATTTGATAATTTAAATACCCATCATATAAATCAACAATTATATATATTGTTAATTTCAACATATAAAACATTGTTAATCTTGATATATAAGTTAAATAAAAAACCGCTATTCTAGCGGCTCTTTTCAATGACTCCATATTGTTCTAATAAATTACGAATTGCTTTATTAATAAGTTTTGACTTATCACCTTTTACACCACGAGAAGCGATTTTGTCAACTTCTATAGCGAGATCAGGATCCATGTAGAAGGAAGTGAACACTTTTTTACGTTTTTGTTTTTTCACTTTGTTACCAGAAGCGAGCATTCGAAGATAATCATCATCTTCATTATCGTTGTCTTTGTCTTTGTTATCAGTAACAACATTGTCAATGATGTTGTTGTTCTTATCATATGTTTCGCTAGCAACTTCATCTTCACTTTTAATAATATCTTCATCAACAACAACGTTATTTACATCATTATTTTTATCTTTCTTCTTTTCATCAACAGGGTCATATGAATTAAAGAAAGCTTGAGTGGCGTTCGGCTTTTTAATTTTATCCTTGAGGCTGCTCTTGTTTGACACGGTCTTTCAGCTCCTTTACAAATGGGATATAGTACTCTAGCGCGTTTTTAAGTTCAGGATTCTCATTAAAGCCAGAGATTGCTAAACGTCTAGTTGCTGCTTTTCTTTTGATAATTGTTTTAAAGCGAACCCCGGGGTAATCTTCATCTACTGATTCTTCCATAATCTCGTTTTCTTTTGCTCGTGCATCGATAAGTGAAAAAAGAATACCTGCCGTTTCTAAATTCGGGTTGTACCTTTCTTTTGCACCTTCAATAATTTCAAGGAATTTTGGGATCGCATAATATGCGAACATTGAACCATCAAACATCACAACTACATGACTTCCTGCTTTTGAGTATGTACTTAAAGGCATTACCGTATGTTCAGAAAGAGCAGGTGGAGTATCAATAATAATCCAATCATAATCTTTCATTACAGGTTCTAAAGCTTTTTGAAGAGCATCAAGACCGAGACCGTTTTCATACATCATTCGTGGTAACGTCGCTAAAAAATCATTCGCCGGAATGAGGTCTAAGTTTTTAGAGATCTTAATGATGTATTTACGAGCGTCCCCATCAAGAATCGCTTCTAATACGGTTCTCTTTTCAAAGACGTTACAAATATCATATTCATTCGTTAAAAAACTTGTTAAGTTACCTTGTCCATCCATGTCAATGGCAAGAACTCTTTCTTTTTTACTGAGTAGATACGATGTAACCCCACTACTAATTGACTTTGAACAGCCGCCTTTACTGATGCCGAATGTTACAATTTTTGCAGTCAATATACACACCTCTTTTGAACTTATATTTTAACTATAATTTTAACATCAATATATATGTATTGCCTCTTGTTATTAACGACAATAACATACATCATAAGACATTAATATACTTTATAGCTTAATACAAGGTATACAACAATATATATGTTTATTCTAACATATATATTGTTGTTGTATTATAAAATAATCAATATTTTTACGACAATTTCAAACAATACATGTATGGCGTTTTTCCAACATATGTATGATTATTAATTAACATATTTTAGATGTTTACATAAATGTTGGATGAACTTGCTAGAGTTTAAAAAATTGAGATTAAAACAAATGCCCCAGCTGTGGGGTATTATAAATAATATTAATAAATCTCAGGTGGAAGAGCTGGGTACCATCAAGTCGCTTTAGTAGATTTATCCTCACGTAAGTATTGTGTTAACAATAAAACCATATGTAAAAAATGTCGTCTATATCTATAGAGAAGAAGGAGGGACGATATTGATCTATAAAAAGAAAGAGTTTGCTGATGAGAATCAGACCACATATGAAATAGGTAATAGAAATAGAATTAACCTTAAATAGGTTAATGAAAGAGTACGGTCAAAGTATCTTATGGTTAGCCTACTCGTATGTTAAAGATAAAAACCTAGCTGAAGAAATTACACAAGATGTATTCATCATTTGTTATAAAAAAATGGAAACGTTTCGTGAAGAATCATCAATTAAAACATGGATCTACCGGATTACGACAAACCGATGTAAAGATGTAATGAAATCAAAATCATATAAGTACAAGAAAATGACACAGTCCTTATTCGATCACTTTGTTTCAAAAGATGATACACCAGAGGATTTTCTGATTAGAAAAACGGACGAAAAAGAGCTTTCGTTAGCCGTCCTCACATTACCATTAAAATACAGAGAAATCATCTTTCTATTTTACTTTGAGAATCTAAAAGTTGAAGACATTAGTAGATTGTTGTCAGTAAAACCAAACACCGTTAAAACAAGATTGCATAGAGGAAGAGAACTGATTAAGCAGATGTATGAAAGAGGTGTGGGAGATGGAAGATAAGTTGAAAAAGCTGAGAGCCAGTATGACCGTTTCTATTCTTAGTGGCATCACTTTTGATGAAACGATAGAACAGAAGATAAAAGACCGTATACAAAAACGAAGCTTCGAAAAGAAAAACAAATTCATCTTATATATGAGTGCAGCTGTACTACTTTTTGCTTTATTCATCGGTTCAGCCTTCGTCTCACCTGTGATGGCAAAAGTGGCGTCTAAACTGCCTTACTTAGGACAGTTTTTTGAATCAAAAGACATTACTATGGTTATGCATGAAGAATTCGTAAAAAAGGGTTACAAAGTAAGGAGTGTGGGGGTTTCTTACCAAGGAAAGAAAGAAGTATTGATCGTGATAGAGGGGTCTTCTTCCTATTTTGACAAGGTCAAAGATGATGTGGAATCAACAGCATCACGTCTTTTGAAGAGTAGAGATTATGATGCTTACGCGGTTGAGGTAACGAAATATGAAGAGCGAAAAGATGAATCAACACCAGAACAGAAAGAGAGATTTAAGAAAGAAAGTGAGCTGTTTACAGCTCTTGATGGTGTATATAAAAAATATCAATTTGCAGGGCTTAGTCTTAATTCTGATAAAAAAGTGGTAGAAATTGAGATTCCTGATACAGATACAAGAATCTTTGAAAATGAGAAACACGTTCAAAGTGTAATAAAAATAAAGACAGATGAAACATACGCCGTTAAATTTAAGAAAGTAAACATGAAGAAAAGAGACCAAGAAAGAAGATGGGGAGACATTTTAGGAATGGTCGGAGATGAGTTGATGGGGAAAAAAGTGTATAAGGTTACTGGGCTTGGTTACTCCGTATATCCATCGCCGGAAATTATCTTTAAGACATCTTTAAAAAAATCTGATCCTGAAGCAAAAAAACATGCAGAAGAATTGGAAAAAGTCATTGAAGAGTACCTTGCAACCGAAAAAATGCAAGCTAAAATTAAAGGAGATTCATACAAGATAACCATTCGAAGTAAAGACAAAAAGAAGCTTAACTAAAATCGGCCCTGCTTTTTGGGGTTTCTTGTCTGTACTGTTTTTTGAGGAGTGTTGATCTATGCACTCTACCCTTAAGCTTCTAGCAAGTGTGAGTGTGAAGAGTATTCCTTTTAGGTAACTCGTTTAGATATATAATTGTTTCTTGTTCAACAGTACTTTTCGGAAAACAGACCAAGCAGCAAGCGAAGAAAGAAAATAGATTTTTAGAGGAGGACTCTTTTGATTGAGGCTATTGTTTTAATTAGCAGTATCGTAATTTGTATAGCTTTAGATTATGGTTTAGAATTTTGGGGAAGGCATCGTTAGTTAAAGAATAAATCATGGAAGTATATTTGTTTTTCAGATTCGGTCTGCAAGGGAGGACACATGCAGTACATCGTTTTACAGGACAGAAGTTGAGGTTATCGGTTAGAACGATAGTGAGAGACTTAGCCATTTGGCGACATAGTCCTTAGATCCAGCATCCATGTATGATTATAATGTAGTTTCGCCTGTAGACTTAAAAACGCATACATCGCTAACCATATGTTCAACGTATATATGTTATGTTATCCTTTTATTCGGCATACGAAGCAATGTAATTCTTCACTAAACATAAAAAAATATATATATAATAATGTTAAACCGTTCTGTGCATACTAAAATTAACGTCAGATTTTGGCGTTGTTGCCGGAAAACCTGTGATGACCGATTCTGAGTAGAGGGAGAATCGGTTTTTTCCATGTATATAACCGCAGCGTTTAGAAACTAGTAAAACCATATACAAATGACAGGTTGTACAAATATAGTAAGTATGACTGGTAGAGTGCATCCCTGATATGGCCAATGCTGTATTGGTATTTTAGCTACCGGTTAAGGGGGAGAACACATGAAAAAAAGAAAAATATCCATGACTAAAAAAAACACCGTGAATCAGACCTTCATTCACCACTACCTATCATTTGTACTGAGCAATGTTGCTACTCTAAATAACAAATGTATACCGACCGAGTTCTCTAAATTGAAGTGATTGCTTTACTGATCAGGGTGTTATTTAGTTGGTTGCCGAAACAGTTATTTAATTTCTTGGTCAGCTGCGGTTTAGTAGGTGGCGTGTTTTTATGGGTCTATCTTACGTTTTACGCAGAGTGGTTTCCCTATTTTTAGGGGTAATCCTCAACGAAGTAAATTAACGAAATCAAGAGAAAGTAGGAGATTTCACTTTTTACTTATGCAGCTGTTTTGAACGTATTTCCCAAACGCAAAAACCCTGAATTTCGCCGAAAATGGCCGGATTCAGGGTTTTGTTTTTAGAGTTGGTTCCTCAAAGAATTTTTATGTTAACTAAACTCCTGTTGTATCCATTTAAATGGTCAATAAAATGGTATGCTTGGAAAAAATATTTAGGAGTGAGGCCAATGAATATACTTCCTATCATTATAGCTGCTGCGGTCTCAGCAACTGTTGTGACTGCATTTAGTGAAAGTTTAGTGAGTTGGGAAAGAATTACTCTTAGTCTAGGTAGTTTTTTTATAACTATTTCAATAATAAAAGTTGTACAGAAGGTAAGAGACAATAAATAAAGCTATTAATTATCCAGCTTTTTCATTTGTTCTAATACATGTTGTTTTACACGTAGCTTTTCTTCTTTGTTCATGTTAAGAGACATTTCACCTTTTAAACGATCAGTTAAAAGGGTTAAAGGCTTATGCTCTTCCATTGCTCTTTCTTTTTCTCCTGCTGTTAGAAAGATATACGTGCTTAAATAATCCCCTTCTTTATTATAGAAATCCATTATAGTGTAAATCTCTAACTTTTTATCATTTTTAGTTATCGTGTTTGATTTAATTATTTTGTCATGCTCATTGTAAACCGTAACCCAAACTTTTTCTCCTTTTATGTCCATTAAGTCAACTAAATCACATGAAGAT